>CAMEGY010000205.1 GCA_945916625.1 uncultured Anaerococcus sp. | reverse complement strand
TGCTCTCTTTGCCTTCTTATCAGCCTTTTTGAACATTAAAGCTCACTCCTTCCTAATTATTTCTTACCAGTTTTACCTTCTTTACGTCTGATATATTCGCCTTCAAACTTAATACCCTTACCTTTGTATGGTTCTGGTTTTCTCCAACGTCTAATATCAGCTGCTTGAGCTCCTACTATTTCCTTATCGATACCCTTTATCACAACTTTTGTTGGAGCTGGAGTTTCGAAAGTTATACCATCCATTGGCTCAACTTCAACTGGGTGTGAGAATCCAAGGTTCATTACAAGTTTTTTACCTTGTAATTGAGCTCTATAACCTACACCAACTAATTCTAAAGTTTTTTGGTAACCTTCATTAGTTCCAATTACCATATTATTAATAAGTGCTCTTGTTAATCCGTGAAGAGCTCTATGATCTTTATGATCACTTGGTCTAGTAACAACAACTTCATTGTTTTCAACCACTATAGTCATGTCTTTGTGCATAGCTTTTGTTAACTCACCTTTTGACCCTTTAACTGTAACAACGTTATCTGGTGTTACAGTTACAGTTACGCCAGCAGGTATAGCTATTGGTAATCTACCTACTCTAGACATAATTGCACCTCCTGTTGTTTTTTGTACAAATAAAATTTGTTACAATTTTTACTCTTATTTATCTTCTACCAAACGTAGCAAACTACTTCTCCGCCTAGTCCCATCTTTCTAGCTTCTCTATCAACCATAATACCCTTTGATGTAGATATTACAGCGATTCCTAATCCATTAAGAACTTTTGGAGTTTCATCTTTCTTACAATAAACTCTTAAACCTGGTTTAGATATTCTCTTAATACCAGTTATAACTCTTTCTTTGTTTGAACCATATTTAAGTGAAATTCTTAACATTGGAACAACTCCATCGTTATATTCGTTAATTTCCTTAATATATCCTTCTTGTAATAATATATTTGCAAGAGCCTTCTTTATATTTGAAGAAGGTACCTCTACTACTTCATGTCTAACAGCATTTGCGTTTCTAATACGTGTTAGTAAATCTGCTATAGGATCTGTCATAACCATTAATTGTGCCTCCTTTCGACTAACTTTATCTTACCAACTTGCTTTCTTGCAACCAGGGATTTGGCCCTTGTAAGCAAGTTCTCTAAAGCAAATACGGCATATACCGAATTTTTTAAGTACTGCATGTGGTCTACCACATATTCTACATCTAGTATAAGCTCTAGTCTTATACTTAGGTTCTTTGCTCCACTTTTCAATTATAGCTTTACGTGCCACAACTATCCCTCCTTATTAATGAGCAAATGGCATTCCAAAGAATCTTAATAATTCTCTTGCTTCTTCGTCAGTTTTAGCTGTTGTTACGAAGATTATATCCATTCCTCTTACCTTATCGATTTTATCGTATTCTATTTCTGGGAATATTAATTGTTCTTTAATTCCTAGAGAATAATTTCCTCTACCATCAAAAGCCTTACTTGAAACACCTCTGAAATCTCTAACTCTTGGTAAAGCTATTGTCATTAATTTATCAGCAAATTCATACATCTTTGCCTTTCTTAATGTAACTTTACAGCCTATAGCCATGTTTTCTCTTATTTTAAAGTTCGCAACTGATTTTCTTGCTCTAGTTAATATTGGTTTTTGACCAGCTATTAAAGTCAAATCATTAACTGCAGACTCTAAAACTTTTTGGTTTTCTTTAGCTTCACCAACACCCATGTTGATTACTATTTTTTCAAGTTTTGGAACTTCCATTATATTTTTATATCCGAACTTTTCGATCATTGCTGGAATAATTTCTTTTTCATACTTCTCTTGAAGTCTTGTCATCATGCTCAGTTACCTCCTTTCAGAATCTTAGAATGTTTCGCCGCACTTTTTGCAAACTCTTACTTTAGCTCCGTCTTCTAATAACTTATTGCTAATTCTTGTAGCTGATTTGCATTTTGTACAATATAACATTACTTTTGAGCTGTTTATAGCAGCTTCTCTTTCTATAATAGCACTTTCAGCTTGATTTCTAGTAGCTTTTTGGTGCTTCTTAACTATATTAACTCCTTTAACAAGGACCTTTCCTGTCTTAGGAAATACTTTTAAAACTTCTCCAGTCTTACCTTTGTCTTTACCTGAAATTACGATTACTGTATCGTTCTTTCTTACATGTATCTTCAAGTAAGCCACCTCCTTCTATTAAAGAACTTCTGGTGCTAATGATAATATCTTATTAAATTCCTTATCTCTTAGCTCCCTAGCAACTGGTCCGAAGATACGAGTTCCTCTTGGTTGCTTATCTTCCTTTATTATAACAGCAGCGTTCTCATCAAATTTGATATAAGAACCGTCAGCTCTTCTTAATCCTCTTACTGATCTAACAATAACAGCTTTTACAACGTCACCTTTTTTAACAACTCCGCCTGGTGTTGCACTTTTAACGCTAGCTACTATTGTATCTCCAATGTTACCGAACTTTCTCTTTGATCCGCCTAAAACTCTGATACACAT
>CAMEGY010000204.1 GCA_945916625.1 uncultured Anaerococcus sp. | reverse complement strand
AGGTCCATTTCAAGCCTACCATCTAGGGTTTTTATTATATCAGCCCTTGGGATATTGTATTTTTCAATTCTTCTAAGGACTGCCTTGATTCTTTCTATTAGCTCTCTTGCAGAAAATGGTTTTGTAACATAGTCATCCGCGCCCAGTCTTAGGCCTGTTACCTTATCATTTTCTTCTACTTTTGCAGAAAGCATTATTACCGGAACTTCTGACCTGTTTCTAATTTCCTTTATGACATCTTCACCTAGCATTTTTGGAAGCATTAGGTCAAGGATAACAAGATCGATATTTTCTCTTAAAAACACTTCAAGTCCCTCTTCGCCATCAAAGGCTTGGAAAACATCATAGCCTTCTTTAATAAGGTAGGACTTGACAATATTGTTTATTCCTTCTTCGTCTTCTATTATTAAAATTTTAATATTTTTCATAGTTCACCTTCCACAAATATTATACCATATGAGACCTGATTTTTCGTCTAGCTAAGGCTTTTGTTTAAAACTATGAAAAATGGATATATATATAATGTGAAGAGATAGTTCACATTAAGGAGGAATTATGGGAAACATAGGTTTTTTATGGACATTAATTATAGGAGCACTTGCAGGATGGATAGCAAGTAAAATTATGAAAAGAGATGCCGAAATGGGCGGAATTGCCAATATACTTACAGGTATACTTGGTGGTTACTTAGGTAACTGGTTACTTGGAAACTATATGGGAGGAAAGTTCTCTCAAATTATTTCCGCTGTTATTGGTGCAGTAATTTTGTTATTTATCCTAGGATTAATACAAAATCGTAAAAAATAAGAACAATATTAGCCAGACTTGGGTCTGGCTTTTAAATTGCGTATTTTACAAATATAAAAGGACTATTTTGAGCCCTTTTATATTGTTCTAATTGCTACTTTATAAAAGATTTGCCATAAATTTTTAAATATTTTATGGCTCTTTATTTTTTTCTGGATTAGGGGAGGCTTCTGGATTTTCAGACTCAGGCTTCTTATCCTTGTCATCCTTATCTTTTTTTTCATCCTCATCCTCATCCTCGTCTTTCTCATCTTCATCTTCGTCATCTTCCTTTTCTGGACCTAAATTTGAGTAGGCTTTTGGAACCCTATAGTTCCAGTCTTTCGGATAGATTCCTCTGAATTTCTGAGGATCATAGTTGCTTCTTGGATTGATAAATGACCTTGTTGTCATGAATTCTTCTGGTGTGATATTACTTATAAGAAGATTATTTCTAGCATCTACACTTACCCATTCGTGGACATTATCTTCCTCTGTTGGCTTATTATTTGGACCAAAGATTTCAGTAACGACTGTTCCTCGTGAGTCAGCACGTGAAGCATCTGTTGGGAGCATTCCACTCATTGTGTCTACTTCCATAGAGACAATTCCCTTTGGTACATCGAAAGTTCTTGCTTCATAGCCTTCTAGAATTTTATTATTTATTACATTCCACATCAGAGCTGCTCTTTCTGCAGATGTACCTGTAAGTGAAATGTTTTGGTCGTCACAACCCATCCAAATACCTACTGTGTAGTATGGAGTGTAGCCTAGGCACCAGAAGTCGTTGTAATCATCTGTTGTACCAGTTTTGGTTGCAAATTCTGTTCCGTTTAGGAAGATATTACCGTAAGATTTTCCTGCATCTTCTAGGGCTGAGGTTATTTGATAGGCTGTCTCTTTGCTTGTAACATCGTGGTTTATCTTATTTTTATCTTCAAATAAGACCTTGCCACTAGAGTCAACTATCTTTGAAAATGTGAGTGGCTCAAGATATTTGCCGCCATTTGCAAGTGCAGCGTAGGCGCCTGTCATATCTAGGGCTGTTAATCCATTTGTCATAGCACCAAGTCCAAGTGCTGCAAGGTTTTCGTCATTTGTATCCTTGTTTTCATCACTTGTAACAAAGTTATCTTTGCCGTTTTCTTTGATAATCCCAAAATTTTTTAGATAGTTAAGGGAAGTATCAATTCCAATCTGATCTAGGGTTGATACGGCGATTGTGTTTATGGATAGCTTTAGGGCCTCTCTGATAGGTTTTACACCCATATAATAGCCGTAGACGTTGTTTGGCCAAGGCTTATCATCTTCATCTAGCATAAATGGTACGTCATCAACACCTGTTGCTAGGTTAAATCCATTATCTAGTGCTGGTGTGTAGGTTGCCAGAGGCTTCATTGATGAACCTGGTTGGCGAGGTACAGCTGAGGCCCTGTCTAAGATTCTAAGACCTTTTTGGTCACGGCCTCCCATGATAGCTTTGATATGGCCTGTTTTGTGGTCGATTATTACTGATGATGATTGAGGCTGTATCACACCTTCTAGGTCCATTTCATAATAGTCTTTGTTAATTGAAAATGTATTATCGTCGTAAGACTTAAAAATTTCAACGTTTTTGTCTAGAAAACTTTTTGCGATCACTATATTTTTTTCATCGTCTAGGTATATATTTTTATTTGAAGTTAGGTCAATAAATCCTGTCCTATGGGTTCTTAGGTTTCTATTTTCTT
>CAMEGY010000203.1 GCA_945916625.1 uncultured Anaerococcus sp. | reverse complement strand
GTTACTGATAATCATTATCTATATGTGTATAATAATAATAGGAGTGATAAATATGATAATAGATATTAATAAAACTGTTTACGAACTAATTAAAGATAATGATAAATTAAAAGAAGACCTAATAAGCGCTGGTTTTACAGGACTTAAAAATCCTCTAATGGTAAAGAGTCTTGCAAAATCAATGTCAGTCAAACGTGGGGCAAAGATGATGGGTATTGCTGACTATAATCTAAAACTTAAGGCAATGGGCTATGACCTAATAGATTCATCAGAGGACCCAGAAGTTATGGAGAGGAAAAAACTCATAAAATCCTATCTTACAAGGCTTTCAGCTGGTGAAGATTTAGAAATTGTGAGAAAAGACTTTAAGAAAAATTTCGAAGGGGTTTCCTCATCTGAGATAATGGATGCCGAGGAAGAACTTCTTGCATCTGGTATGGATAAGGCTGAAGTCAGAAAGCTCTGTGACGTCCATTCTGCCTTATTTCATGGCGAAACTCATGAAGAGAAAAATCCAAGCGCCTATGAAGAAGGATCATTTTTAGACTATTTCTCAACGGCCAATGAAAAAATCAAAGAAATCTTAGTAGATGTTAAAAATTCTATAGAAAATGATGAGGAAGTAGGAGAAGACATCTACAAGGTCTTCAACCACTACAGAAAAAAGGGAGACCTAATATATCCAATCCTAAAGTCCAAATACAACAAGCCAGGTCCATCAGATGTGATGTGGGCTGTGGATATTGATATAGCAAATAATTTTAAAAAAGCGACTAAGCTTAAAAGAAAGGACTTGGCTTTAGAGACAATAAAAAGAGCTGAAGAGATGACCTACAAGGAAGAAAATATCCTATATCCTTTAGTCTTTGAAACACTAAGTGCTGAAGACTTAGAACTACTTTACAATGATTTGGCCGATTATGACCACGATCTAGTTTCCTATGAGAAAAAAGAGTTTGCAAAAAAATCGACTCAGAAAGAAGGATTCATAAATTTTGCCAAGGGCAAGATGAGAATTGACCAACTAGAAGCCATGCTAGACACCTTAGAGGTAGAAATCACCTATGTCGATGAAAACGACATAAACGCCTACTACAACGACCACCAAGGGCAAAAGGCCTTCAAAAGACCTGAATCATCCCTAGGCAGGGAAGTTTACTCCTGCCATCCACCACAAGTAGAACCTATTGTAAGGGGCCTTATAAAGGAATTTAAGGCAGGAACAAAGGACTCCCTAAAGCTAGTAAGGAACATAAAAGGCGTAGACTTCGCTATTTCCTATTATGCAGTAAGGGATAAGGATGGTAAATATCTAGGAGTTTTAGAAACAGTCCAAGACCTAAGTTTCTATAAAGAATATCTGAATAAATAAAAACAAGAAGCCGACTAGGATTTTAGTCGGTTTTTTGCGTGAAATTCTGTAATTTATGATATAATAATAAAAAGACTAGATATTTATTCGATATTTTATGATAAAAGGGAGGGAATATATGATTTGTAAAAATTGTGGCCACGAAAACATAGATGGGGCCAAAGTTTGTGAGTCTTGCGGAAAAGACTTAGAAGCTAATAATACCGATAAAAATGAAAGAAATGAAAGAATAAAAATCAATAAAGAAGATAGCAGAAAACGCACAGAAAGACAAAGAAAAAGATCTAAAGACAAGGACCTAATGACCTATGGTATGATTATAGGATCTGTAATGGCCTTTGCCGTAATCTTTATAGTACTTTCATATTTTTTCAAATTTGGTGCAGAAAAAGAAATGGCAAGGAAAAACCAGATAGAAAGCTCTATAAGCGAAGATACAAAACTTTACCAAACAGCTATCAAGAAAAGTGAAGAAACTATAAAAGCCAAAGAATACCAAAAAGCAATCGAAATCCTAAAGGCAATCCCAGAAGATGCTGGCGAATACTATACACAGGGCCAAGAAAAACTAGCTGAAGTTGAAAATCTAATTATAGATGATATCAAAAAGGCAGTAGGGGATAAGAACTACAAAGAGGCAAGAAATCTTGCATCAACTTATACAAAACTTCTACCAGAGTCTAAAAATCTTGCTACAATCAATGAAAAACTTAAGGCAGATGACGACGAGCTAGCTAAACTAGCAAGCGAAGATAAAGAAGAATCCAAAGAAGATAGGGATACAGAAGAAGATACAGAAGATGGCAAGGAAGAAGATAATACAGACCAGGCAGACGGCCAAGAAGCAAGGGCAAACAGGCAAGAGCTAAGAGAACAATATGACCTAGAAATGCTAAGAAGAACAAACTCCTACGGCCAAAACGGAAACCCAGCCTACACAGACATCTACCAAGAATCAGACTTTCTAAACAAAAGTTTAAAAATCGACGCCCACATGGGAGAAGTCAGGACAGAACCAAACCTAAACTCAGGAGTAGCAGGCTACGTCAACAACGGCGATACAGTCCACTGCGAAGAAGTAGTAAACGACGGCGGCAGGTATTGGCTAAAAATAGAAAACGGATGGATATCTTCAAAATTAATAACAGGAGAATTCAGAGACTAAAATCAAAAGCTCAGCTAT
>CAMEGY010000202.1 GCA_945916625.1 uncultured Anaerococcus sp. | reverse complement strand
GTATTTCTGGAGCTATCCAACACTTAGCTGGTATAAATGCATCAGATACAATAATTGCTATAAATAAAGACCCAGATGCGCCTATCTTTGACGTAGCAGACTATGGTATAGTTGGTGACTTATTTGAAGTTGTACCAGCTCTTATAGAAAAGATTAACGCAAGAAAAGGCTGAGATTAAAATTAAACCACTATTTAATTAAATAGTGGTTTTTCTTGTATATGGGTGAGAATAGGCACTTGTTAACTGATGTGAAAATTATTTGTTAAAATTTATACAAAACAGATTGACAAAAAAATATCAAGTGTTATAATATTATTAGGTAATGATAAATAAGGGTATAAAATAAAAAGAAGTTTTGTACCAATATAAATAATGTAAACGATTTAATTCGAAGGAGGATGAATGACTTACAAAACATTGAAGTATGAAGTTAATGGTCACATTGCTAAGATAACTATCAATAGACCAGAAGCTTTAAACGCACTAAACTCAGAAGTTCTTGATGAACTAAACGTACTTCTAGATGAAGTAAGAGCTAACAAGGATCTTAGGGTAGCTATACTTACAGGTGAAGGCAGAAGCTTTGTTGCAGGTGCTGACATAAAAGAAATGTCAACTCTTACGCCAATAGAGGCTAAAGAATTTGGTTATAAGGGTCTTTCAGTATTTAGAAAGCTTGAAAGCCTACCAATACCAGTTATAGCAGCTATCAATGGTTTTGCCCTAGGTGGTGGTTGTGAAATCGCAATGAGCTGTGATTTTAGAATCGCAAGCGATAAGGCCCTATTTGGCCAACCAGAAGTAGGTCTAGGTATCACTCCAGGTTTTGCAGGAACACAAAGACTTCAAAGACTAGTAGGTCCAGGATACGCTAAATACCTAATCTATACAGCTAAAAACATCAAAGCTGACAAGGCTTATGAAATTGGCTTAGTTCAAGAAGTAGTAGAAGCTGACAAACTTGAAGAAACAGTAAACAAACTTGCTGAAAAAATAGCAGCTAATGCACCGGTCGCAGTTAGAGCTTCTAAAGAAGCAATAAATGTTGGTGGTCAAGTAGATATGGACAGCGCACTTAAGGTAGAAGAAAACTTATTTGCCTTAACCTTCTCAACAGAAGATCAAAAAACTGGAATGAATGCTTTTATCAATAAGGGTAAAGCAGATTTTGAAAATAAATAAAGGAGTTTTAATAATGAAAATTGGTGTAATTGGTTCAGGAATCATGGGTGGCGGTATTGTAGAAACAGCTGCAAAAAGCTACGAAGTTGTTGTAAGAGATATCAAAGATGAATTTCTAGAAGCATGTAAAGCAAGAATAGAAAAATCTTACGGCAAAATGGTTTCTAAAGAAAGAATGACAGAAGAAGACAAAGAAAAAGCTTTAGCAAACATTACTTACACAACAGAAGTTAAAGATTTAGCTGACTGTGATATCGTAATCGAGGCTGCTACAGAAAATCCAAAGCTTAAAAAAGAAATCTTTAAAGAACTTGACGAAGTTGTAAAAGAAGGAGCTATCCTTGCTTCAAACACATCTTCACTTTCAATAACAGACATTGCTGCTTCTACAAACAGAGCAGATAAAGTTATTGGTATGCACTTCTTTAACCCAGTTCCAGTTATGAAACTAGTTGAAGTAATAAGAGGCCTACACACATCAGATGAAACAAACGAAACAATCTTTAAACTTGCAGAAGATCTAGGTAAACAACCAATCGAAGTAAAAGAAGGACCAGGATTTGTTGTAAATAGACTTCTTATCCCAATGATCAACGAAGGTATCGGAGTACTAGCTGATGGTCTTGCAAGTGTTGAAGATATTGATAAAGGTATGCAACTTGGTGCAAACCACCCAATGGGACCTTTAGCACTTGGAGATCTTATAGGTCTTGATACATGTCTAGCTATTATGGAAGTTCTTTATAATGAATTTGGCGATAGTAAATATAGACCAAACCCACTTCTAAGACAAATGGTAAGAGCTGGAGACCTTGGTAGAAAAACAGGCAAGGGCTTCTACGATTACAGCAAATAAGATAAATATATAGAGAAATAAAAGGAGAAATTATGACAAGAAAAGTAGTAATAGCAAGTGCAGCAAGAACACCTATAGGATCATACGGCGGAGCATTAAAATCAGTAAGCGCTCAAGATTTAGGTATTACAGCAGTTAAAGAAGCAATCAACAGAGCAGGAATCAAACCAGAAGATGTAGATGAAATGGTATTTGGTTGCGTACTTCAAGCAGGTCTTGGACAAAACGTAGCTAGACAAATTTCTATCGGAGCTGGAATCCCTAAAGAAAAACCAGCAATGACTCTAAACATCGTTTGTGGTTCAGGTCTTAGAAGTGTATCACTTGCAGCTCAAATGATTATGGCAGGAGATTCTGACATAGTAGTAGCTGGTGGTACAGAATCAATGTCTAACGCTCCATACTTATTAACAGATGAAAGATGGGGAGCTAGAATGGGAGATAAAAAAGTCGTTGATGAAATGTTCAAAGACGGACTTTGGGATGCATTTAACAACTACCACATGGGTATGACAGCTG
>CAMEGY010000201.1 GCA_945916625.1 uncultured Anaerococcus sp. | reverse complement strand
AATCGCTAGGGTTCTAGTTAGTTTTACCATAGTGGCAAAGTCTCCTGCAGCTTCGCTAAATGCATATCCTGCTGCTACTACACTTGATGTATCATTTACTGCTGTTCCTGCCCAAAGACCATAGGCCATATCGCTAAGACCTAGTGCTCGTCCCATTATTGGGAAAGCTATAATCATAATCATATCGAATATAAATGTAGCTGACATAGCATAGGCTACGTCTTTGTCGTCTGCTTCTATTACTGGAGCCATAGCAGCTATTGCTGATCCTCCACAGATTCCAGTTCCTGCTGATATCATATTAGATAATTTCCAGTCTAAATTAAGCCATTTTCCTACAAAATATCCACCGCCAAAACACGTTAATAGGGTAAATACCATAACTGATAGGGATAATTTTCCTACTGTAAAAATCGTTCCTATACTTAAAGATGCTCCTAATAAAATAATGGAAAATTTAAGTACTTTTTTAGATGTAAATTGTAGTCCTTTACTTACTAGTTCGTTTGGTTTTTTAATTGTATTTAGTCCCATGCCGATAAATAGTGCTATAACTGATTCTCCTATTAATGGCAAAGGCAATATTTTTTCTATGGATCTAGCAAGTAATGCTACTATTAAAGCCAAAGAAAACCCTGGCATATTATTTAATAAGTTTTTCATAATTTCTCCCTTTTTGTAACCTATATGATATATTAACTTAAATTCTTTATAATTTCTAATTATTAATTGTTATTATTGATAAGATAATGTTATACTAACTTAAAGGGAGTTTAAATATGATAGATACAAAAATATATACGTTTTTAAAAGTAGCCCAGTGTAAAAATTATACAAAGGCTGCAAAAGAGCTAAACTTGACTCAACCTGCAGTAAGTCAACATATTAAAAAACTTGAACAATATTATAATTGTCAACTTATCATTATAGATGGAAAATCTGTCCACTTAACAAAACAAGGAGAGCTTTTATATAATTATGCAAATTTTCAAGCTTCTAATGAAAAACAACTTATAAATCAAATGGAAAAGGTGCAAATATTAAATAAAGTTGGAGCTACTCTTTCTATTGCTGATTATTATTTGCCAAAATATTTAAGTAGTTTTTTAAATAAATATGATGAGCTAGTTTCTGTAAGTGTTAAAAATACAGAATCTATAATAAATATGTTACTTAACAACGAACTGAGCTGTGCTTTTATAGAGGGAATTTTCGATAAATCCTTATTTGATTATTATGAGTTTGAGATTGGGAAATTTTTGCCTATTGCTAGAAAAAATCATCCTCTAGAAAAAAAGTTAGTAACTTTAGCTGACACCCATAAATATCCAATTGTTTTACGGGAAAAGGGATCTGGTACTCGTGAAATTTATGAAAATTATTTATATCAAGAAAATGATTCCTTACTTTCTGCTACAAAAATCTATGAAATTAGCAGTTTTGGTATTATGAAAGAAATAATTAAAAGTTCAGATTCAATTTCTTTTGTATTTGAAAATGTAGCGAAAAAAGAAGTAGAAAATAATGAATTGTGTTTTTTAAATATCGAAAATTTTTCCATAAAAAGGCCTTTATATTTTATTTATCCTAAGAATAGTTTGTTAAAAAGAAAAAACGAAGAGTTTTATAAAAAGTTGATTGATGTACAATGACAGTTCTTACTATTTTTTTAGAAAATTACAATTTTAATAAAAGAAACTCCAATCTTATGATCGGAGTTTCTTTTATATTACTTAGAGATTGAATTTATATTTTAATATGGTCTCCAATGTCTAATCCAACGTTCTTGCCTATTTGTTGTTCTTTCGTAATCGTGACTGTTACTAGCTTCCATAATTTCGTAATATGCCCAATGAGAATTATTTAAGTCAATATAGTTTACTATTGTTCTTCTATTAGTATCTACATATCTCTTATCTGCTACTCTATCTAGCATTCTGTTTACGATAGTTACAGTTTCTGCACGACTTAGTTCTTTTTCTGGTCTAAAGCTTCCATCTGGATAACCTTTTAACCAACCTTGTGCATAAGCTGCTTCTATAGAACCTTTAGCCCAATAATCCGAAGATATATCAGAGAATCCACCAAACCCGCTTTTCTTAGTTTGGATAAATCTAGATGCTACAGTTGCAAACTCAGCTCTTGTTACTGGATCTTCTGGTCTAAATGTGCCATCAGGATAACCAGCAATAACTCCTACTTGAGTTAACATTCCAATATATTCTGCATACCAAGAATTTCTAGCTACATCACTAAATGGAAGTGGATAATCTTTAGTTAAGAAAATCTTTTCTTCTAATAATCTAGCAAATATCGCTGTCATTTCTCCTCTAGTTATAGTCCCTTCTTGTCTAAAGTCTCCTTGTGGATAACCAATTACATATCCAAAGTGATCATGTTTGTTCAGGGTTGGAGCTGTCGGATTAATAATCCATGGTGGATAAGATGGAGTTGGAGGTGTTGTCGTTTTTTTGTAATTTCTTACAATCATTCCATCTTCAACTTTAGTAAATCCACTTGGAACATAATCCTCACCTAATCTATCTACTTCTTTAACCCTGTAGTCATATGATTGACCT
>CAMEGY010000200.1 GCA_945916625.1 uncultured Anaerococcus sp. | reverse complement strand
GTAGAGTTTTTATCTAAACCATATATTGTACTATCAGCTGCTTGCTTATATGCTATTGCTGCTTTAGTGTATTTTCCTCCTCTAAACATTTGCTCTGAATTGCTAAGCATATAGATTTCAGAATTTATCTTTGAGATTAACTCTTCTTTTCTTTCATCATTTAAGCCACTATTACTTATATTAGCAAGTCTTTTGTTAAGTTTTTCTATTTTCTTGTTGTTTTCTTTTTTAATTTGTTCGTTAGCATTAATTATCTTTTTGATATTTGTGCCTTCCCAAAAACGTGCCTTTCTAGCGGCTTTCTCGTAAAGACCTTGATATTTAATATACTCTAATCTGTCATAGTATTCATCTATATCCCATCTCTTCTTAGTTGATTCAGGTGTGTATATACCAAACATTTTATCTTTATCAAATCTAGGATTTCTTATTGCAGAAATGGCAAGACCTAATGCGGCACCGGCAATAGCACCTTCTTTAGTACTAAATGCTTCATGATTTAGTTGTTTAGCTAAGGAAATACCTGCAACTGAGAATATCGCAGTAGACTCTAATGGTTTTTCGGTCCTAGTAATTCCGTAACCAGCTAACATGACTGTTGCACCCATTCTAGCTGCATTTCTACCTAAACCTTCTTTTACTCCTGAACCAAATACTGACGCATTTAGCAACCCTTTTATTCCACCGCTATCGCCCATTAATCCAGTTGGCACAGCAGCAATCATAGAGCCGGCAAATGACCCTGGATTAGTTGCATTCATTAACACACTTGCAAATCTATTAACACCTGTTTCAGTAGCATTAACACCAAAGAACTCTAAAGTGTCAACAACCTTATCAGTATTCTTCCATAACTGCTCCGCAAGAGCCCAGCCACCTAAAGCTAGTCCTTGTCCTACTACTCCTCTTCCCCAAGCCTTTTGGAATCCTGGAGCTATAAATCCTTTGATAGGATGATCCCAGGTGGAGTATGGGGTCCCGTATACTCTTTCATTCTTATAGCTTTCTAAAGCAGTATCGACTTTCATTAACTTGTTATGAATAAATGGTATAGGAGCGTGTGCAATAGCTTCCATAGCAGCGCCATATAGCTGTCCAAATTGACCAGTAACCGCTTTTGCATCCATTGAGTCCCCACCCTCTTTGGCAGTTGCTTGTCTGCTATCTAAAAGCATTTTATTTATATTCTGGCCATCTAAATACACAGCAGATGAAATTGTGTTGCCATGGTCCTTATTCTTTAAATGCTCTACTTGAACCGTCATTCCCTCTCTAATGTGATCAGAAAGATTAGTTCCTTTTGCAAGATTAATCCCAGCTAAACTATATTTATCCCCTTCCATAGAAGTGAATGTATTGCCGTCTATTTCAGATATTGTTATTGTATTTATTTCAGTAGGATTTCCTAAGAACTTATAGTTATAAAATTCATGTTCTCTACTCTGTTTCTCAACTCTCTTTTTAATAGCTTGAATTTCTTTTATGCCCTCTGGGTCAGTTACAGTTTTTTGAGCTATATCTCTCCAAGTTTTATATTCATCTGACCATGGAGCGATATCTCCTAATATTCTCATTCTATCTAATGCGCCATATTTACCATATTGATCACTTCTTAGTTTGTGAATTGACTCATAACCTGCGCCAGGTAGTCTCATTTCGCCTTTTTGTACTTTTCTATACGGATCTCCCGTTTTGAAACGCTCTGGCATCCAATCAGGCATTGTGTTTCTTATAGGATTTATTTCTGTCCAAGAGTGGTCATCATGAGGGAAGAATCTTCTTGCGATTTCCATTACGTTACCACCAAGACCTCCGACGTTTGCATCCCAGAAACTAGTTTTAAAGCTAGCCATTTTATCGGCGCTTTCAGCTCTAACCTTTCTGCCTCCTTTAGGGCTAATTATTCCACCTAAGAATCCATAAATACCACTAAGCTGTTTTCCAGAGAATAATGTGTCTGAAACAAAGTCGTGCTTAGATGTAGTTAGTAGTAAATCTGCCTCATCTTGTCTAGATGTTATTCTTTCGGCTGCAAGTTTGGCAGGTAACGAAGCTAAGCTAGTGTTTTGTCTAATTGAACCGTTTTTCGCTGCAGCTTTTCTCATTATATTATCATTAACAATTCTAATATGTTCAGTTACTCCAAAGTTCTCTCGAATAGAATTGCTTATTTGAGAACCTAATGAAGAGGTTTCAAACATATCTAAGAAAGTCGACTCTGGTGAAGGTCCTATATAAGTAGAGCCATTTACGTTGTAATCAACTTCAATATCTCTAGCGTCAGGCAATGTGCTTCCGTAATCCACTCCATTATAATCAATTGATTGAATTTCGCCATTGCCTGCTTTAAGCGTTATCATTATATTTTCAGGATCGGCAAGAGCATAAGGAGTGTATGTGACATTTGAAACCCCATCAGAACCTACAGTAAATAAGTTACCATGCTCTTTATCAATAGCCTTAGCTTTTATTCTTTCGTTTCTTTGAGCTATTAATGTCTTAGGATCTACTAGCCCTCTACGTGTTTCGTTCCTATGCATTCTACGAACTGGCTTTATTATTTCCCCGATAGTAGGATTTAATACAGCACCCCATGGAGTTCCAGTAGAAAATAAAGGAGCAGTTTCCAAATAAGGCC
>CAMEGY010000199.1 GCA_945916625.1 uncultured Anaerococcus sp. | reverse complement strand
GTATAGTAAAGTTATAAACAAATAAGGAGAAATATATAGATGATTTTATAAGCAATATGGAAATTGATACTGATTGTGCTGAGGTTTGCCTTGGCGTGTTTTGGTATGCCATATTGTGGATAAGATTATTCTTTTGGAATAGGTCTGTTCACTTGGGACGGACTTTTTTTGTGGAAACTTATAAATATTATTCATAAGTGGCATATCATCCTAGGAGGATATATGTTACAGATTAAAAATTTAGGAATTAACTTAATTAAAGATGATAGAGAATTGTTAAAAGATTTTGATTTTGCCCTAAATCCGGGAGACAAGGTCGGCCTAATTGGAGAGGAAGGCAATGGCAAGTCAATTCTATTAAAGACAATAATTAATAAGGAAAGTGTTGAGAATTACGCTCAAATAAGTGGAGAAATATACAAAAAAGAAGAAATTATTGGATACCTTCCCCAAAGTCTTGATGAGAAATTTTTAGAAATGACAGTAGAGGGCTACATGAACCAAGTGCTTGATATAAGCCTATTAGATTACAATAAGCTTTATAAGTATCTAGATCAATTTGGCCTTGATGAAGACCTTGTTTTTGGTAGATTAAAACTAGGGGACCTTTCAGGTGGGGAGAGGATAAAAGCTTTGCTTTTGTTTGAACTTCTAAAAGAGCCGACCGTCTTTTTATTTGATGAGCCGACCAATGATCTAGATTATGAATCGGCAAGCTTTATCACAAAGCTTATGAAAGAGATGAAAATTCCCTTAATTTTTGTATCCCACGATCCAGAGCTCTTAAGAAGAGTCGCCAATAGGATTGTTCATTTGGAGCAGGTTCACAGACGACAAATCCCTAGACATATGGTTTTTAACGGGCCTTATGATCTTTATATTAAGGAGCGAGAAAATCAAATTAGGATTCAAACTACTAGGGCAAACAAGGAGAGGGAAGAGTTTTTTAAGAAGGCAGAAAGGTACAGAAAAGTATATGATTCTGTAAATCATGCCATTAATGCTACAAAAAATGATATTGAAGGCAAAAACCTAAAGGATAAGATGGCCAGCGTAAAGTCGCTAGGAAGAAGGCTTGATAAGGAAAAAGAAAATTTAACCAAGAGACCTGATTTTGAAGATTCGATAGGAATATTTTTTGATGAGAGTATTGATATTCCAAATTCAAAAGTAGTTTTGGATTTTAACTTGGATGAGCTTTTGGCGGGAGAAAAAATCTTATCTAAAAATATTGACCTAAAAATAATAGGCCCTGAAAAAATATGCATAATTGGGAAAAACGGTGCAGGCAAAACCAGTCTCTTAAAGGAAATTTACAAAAATCTTTCAAGATCTAATCTTAAAATAGGTTATATGCCCCAAGATTATTTTGAATACCTCAAAGATTCGGAAACACCAACCTCCTACCTTGCAAAACAAGATAGTAAGGATGAGAAAACCAGGGTTTCAAATCTTCTTGGCAGCTTAAATTTTGCCAGAGAAGAAATGGAAAGAAGCCTCAAAAGCCTATCAGGCGGCCAAAAAGCCAAGGTATTTTTTGCAAAAATGAATATAGATGGGGCGGAAGTTCTAGTCCTTGATGAGCCAACAAGAAACCTATCTCCCCTTTCCCAGCCAGAAATTATAGAAAGTCTAAAGGCCTACAAGGGAGCGATTATAGGAGTTTCCCACGATAAGGATTTTATTGAAAAAGTTTTTGATAAGGTTTATGAACTTGATTATTCTGGACTTAGAAAAATAAAATAAAACACAAAAAGACGAGTGGTTGCTCTTCTTTTTGTGCTTATAAACGCGTTTTTCTAGGATTGGTTTAATACTATTATGTCTTTTGAGGAGAATTTATTTTTAAGGATAAATATTTTGATTAAATTAAGAAAATTTAAGGTATAAATTTATATATGGATCAAAAACAGAAAGGAGATACCATGGCTACCAGTTTACTTGTGACCCTTGATGAAAATTACATAGAACAGATGAAAGTCCTTATGACTTCTATTTACATAAACAATCCCGGACAGATTTTTAATATTTACCTCATCCATAGCGGGATTTCTGATGAAAAGCTTGACGCTTTAGAAAGTAATCTTTCAAAATTTTCTTACAAATTATTCCCCATAAAGGCAGAAGATGGACTTTTTTCTTCGGCGAGAGTTACTGACCGCTATCCAAAAGAGATGTACTATAGGTTACTTGCAGGCGAGCTTTTGCCAGAAAATCTTGATAAAATAATCTATATAGACCCAGATATTTTGGTTATAAATTCTTTAAAAGAAATTTGGGAGACGGATATAAGAGATTTTCTTTTTGCAGCGGCAAGCCACACAGGAAAGACTGATATGGCAAATAATGTAAATAAAATCCGCCTGGGAACAGATACAGACTACTATAATTCGGGATTTTTATTGATAAATTTAAAAAGAGCTCGAGAAGAGATTGTTCCTGAAGAAATTTTTGCCTATGCAGATCGTAACTACAAAAATTTATTACTTCCAGACCAAGACATCCTAAATGCCATGTATGGTGATAAGGTCTTGCCCCTTAAGGATTCAATTTATAATTACGATGCCAGAAATTATTCGTCCTATCTTTTAAGGAGTAAGGGTGAGGAAGATTTAGGATGGGTAATGGAAAATACGGTTA
>CAMEGY010000198.1 GCA_945916625.1 uncultured Anaerococcus sp. | reverse complement strand
ATATTTTCTTTTTCGAGAATCTCTCTAGGAAGATCTACTGTTGAGCCAGTACTCAGTATAAAATCAGTCATAATTACCTCTCATAAATTCAGATAATATCATACTTTTAATTGTCTTTAATTCAATTTTTAAGAGTTTTTTTATCTATTATTAAGGCAAGTAGAAATGCTAACAGTGCCGGAATAAACCAAGCAAATCCAATCTCAAAACCTATGAGGTACTTATCGCTTAGCTCTAATAAGCTAACTACTGGTTTTGACTTACTTATGATCTCTGGAGACGCCTTAAGTAGGTCCAAAAAAGCAAATATGCTCGTAACTCCTAAACTTATTTGATATACAAGTTTCCTTTTTCCAGTAAATATAGATACTATTGATAAAAATATCAAAACAATGGATAAAGGATAGATAAACATAAGTACAGGTAAAGATAGTGATATGATCTGACTTAGTCCAAGATTTGCTATTAAAAATGATGCAAGAGAGAAAATCACACAGTACAATTTGTAGGTGATTTTATTGTCGAACATATCCTCAAACATCTCAGAACAAGCAGAAACCAATCCAATTGCAGTTTTTAGACATGCTATAAACACTATTAGCGATAATATTGTATAGCCAAGTCTTCCTAGATAGTGGGATGATATTTTTGATAAGATTACAGCACCATTTTCATACTCATCAAGTATATTGGCTGCTCCTGCTCCCATAAATGATAAACCGGCATATATAATAGACATTGCAATTAGACATACAAGTCCAGATTTAAGGGTCTCTTTTGCCATTAGTTTTTTATCTGTCACTCCCAAATCTTTGATATTAGAAATAATTATAATAGCAAAGGCAAGTCCTGCTGGAGCATCTAAGGTATTATAGCCATCTACAAAACCTACTGCTAGCGCATTTTTTGTGTATCTTTTTGCTGGCTCTATACTTCCCACTGGGCCCATGGGTTTGAATACAGAAAGTAGCAATAGAACTGATAATAAAATCAAAAACATTGGCGTCATATACTTACCAATGGTATCAATTAAGCTAGCCTTTCTGATTGAAAAAAACAAGACCAAGCTAAAAAATACTAGGGAAAATATAAATAATCCTCTTGAGTTATAAAATCTTTGACTAGCTTCAAATATAACTTCGTAAGTAGTTGTAGCTGTCCTAGGAATTGCAAATCCCGGCCCTATTGTCAGATACAATAGAGTGGTAAAAAAGTATGCAAACTTACTTCCGCTAGCCTTTGATAAATCGAATAAGCTTTCGCTATCACTAGCTGCTGTTGCTACAACTGCGAGTATTGGCAGACTTACTGCAGATAATAAAAATCCAATTGTGACTAAAGTAATATTGGCTCCTGATCTTTGACCTAGTTCTAGGGGGAAAATTAAATTTCCCGCACCAAAAAACAGTCCAAATAATAAGGAGCCAATTAGTAAATTTTCTGATAAAGTTAATTTTTTTCTCATATCTAACCCCTAAAGTTTTTAATATGATACGCCTTTATCAGTCATTTTCAATATCTTATAGAGCTTCAACGTATTTTTTTACATCCGGTCCGACAAGAATTTTGCCATCATCTAAAAACAGGATTGGCCTTTTAACAAGCATCCCATCTGTGGCAAGCTTTTCATATTTTTCATCAAGTGTCATCTCTTCTAGCTTATCCTTAAGATTTTCCTGCCTATATATCATGCCAGATGTATTAAAAAATCTCTTTATATCATAGTCAGTGGCCTCGTGCCATTTTTTTAGCTCTTCTTTTGTAGGATTATCTTCTTTGATATCTCTTAATTCATAAGAAATATTTTTCTCATCCAAAGTTTTTAAAACGCTCTTACATGTTGAGCACTTGCTATAACAAATAATTTTCATAATCTTCTCCTTCTATTGTTATTCACTTATAACATACCCATCCTATATTTAAACTAACCTTTCGAGATTTTCATAAATAATCTCAGCCTGATAATTTGTCTCAATCTTTTTTATAACTTTCTCCAAAACAGACTTCGATACTTCTCCATCATTGCTTACTGCCACAAAGGCAAGGTCAGCCAAATTGAAGATTTCAAGATTTCCAATTTCTGCTGCACTTATATTTAGGTTTTTTCTTGCATAATCTAGGATACTTTTAACTGTCCTCCTCTTATCCTTAAGAGAAAAACTATCAAAGATCCTAAGCCTAATTTCAAGCAAATATATATAGATATTATCCCTCCTCGATCTTGCCCTTATCTGCAAAAAGAATTGCAGATATTGACGTTAAAATAAAGTTACCCTTGGCAATAGAGATGTATTTGCCATTCCATATACTAGCATACTTTGACTTATAATTCCTAAGTCCCTTAAAAGGATACAAAAAGTCAGCATGCTTAAAAATTAATGAGGCAATCTTTTCTGGCAAATAAGCTGATTTATTGATTCCTACATTAGAAAGTGGTGCCATACCTAGATTAAAATACTTGTATCCCCTATCCTTGCCATAAATAAAAAGATTCAAAAATAAATAATCCATCATTGAGTTAACATTCATATCGGTGTCATAGCGCATCAAGTCTATTGTCAGTATTTTATCATCGTAGTTTGGCATAATACTGATAAAGGCAGTAATTGCATTATCCTTATCATAAACAAGTGCAAGCTCTGACCTAGATA
>CAMEGY010000197.1 GCA_945916625.1 uncultured Anaerococcus sp. | reverse complement strand
TAGAAATCCAACAAGCGTCTGATATAACCTACAGGCTTTATGACTATGATAGGAAGGATGCAAATGGAAATCTTCGTGAACTTCACCTAGAAAAATCCAAAGAAGCAATAAAGATTTTGCCAGAAGAAAATGAGATAAGAGAGAATAATAAAGATGGCTATTTAGAAAGGATTTTGACATCCAATGAGTATTTTGAAGTAAGGGAATATAAAATTTCAGACCAAGCGACTTTCAAAAAAGATAGGCCATACCTACTAGAATCTGTAGTCGAAGGCGAGGGGGAAATTATAATAGAAAATGAGTCTTATCCAATAAAAAAAGGTGACTTTTTTATAATCACAAACTTCACCGATGCATACAAATTTAAAGGAAATCTAACCATTATAGAATCAAATCCTAAGGGTGCCTAAGATGAAAAAAGGAATAATAGAAGGTTTTTACGGAATCCCTTGGACCTTTGAAGAAAGAAAGTCAATGATAAATTTCCTTTCTGATATTGGTCTAAACCAATATATCTATGCCCCAAAAGATGATCCCAACCACAACAAAAAATGGAGAGAAGCCTATCCGCCAGAAAAAATAAGCAAAATAAAAGACTTAGCAGACTTAAGTTGTGAAAAAAATATAGAGTTCACATGGGCAATTCACCCAGGGCAAAATCCCTTTGATTTTGATAATTATGATGAGGAAATAGAGAAAATTTACGACAAATATAAAGCCTTGATGGAGATTGGTGTAAGATCCTTTGGTCTTTGTATGGATGATATTGACAAAAAAATAGCTTTCAAAAGAAGGGTTGACCATATGAATCTTATAAAAGACCTGGCCGATTTCATCTCGGCTAAAACAGGAAACAACCTATATTTCGTCCATCCCTGGTACAATGATGACTGGATAGACGAAAAAGGCTATGAATACGAAAAGCTTTATGAGAAATCAAAAACTATAAAAATTCAAGTCCTAGGAGAAAAAGGAATGGATCTAATAAAGGTTAAGACAAGTGAGCTTATGGACGAGATTTATAGAAATCTTGAAATTTGATAGCTATAAGCCTTGCCTAAGGTCTAGGTAATAGGATTATAGAATCTCTATGGTCCCTAAGTTTTATAATGGCTTTGAAAACTAATAAAAATCACCTTAATAACCCTAATCAATAAGATAATAAATAAAGAAAAATCAAATAATATATGTTTAAAAATTATAAGACTATCACATTAAAATAGAGCTATATTCTTTTCGGGAAAAAATAAAAAAATCACCAGGCATTCGTAAAAATACCTGGTGATTTTGCTTTTCTATTTTGATTTTGCTTCTAAAATCAGTTTTTGTTTCAGATTCCAAAGTTCTTGCGATAAGTCCACGTAATAATTGTGTGGTTGGTCGTATCTTTTTACTTCGTCCCATAGGGATTCTACTTCAGATTTTCTGTAAGCTGCGATTTCTTCAAGGCTTGGCTCTTCGTATACTAGTTCGCCCTTTTTAAAGATTGGAACTTGCATTTCTCTTGCTGTATAATTTTTCATTTTTTTCATCTTCCATGTGAAAAGTGGGTCAAAGATTACTAGGGGTGCGGAATCGTCTACTACTTCATCTTTTAGGGCGATGTAGTCAGCTTCTGCCTTGCCGGTTTCTTTATCATAGAGTCTGTAAACTCTTTTGTAGCCTGGAGTTGTGATTTTCTCAACATTTTCAGAAACTTTAATCTTTGATTTTAATTTTCCGTCTTCTTCAGTAGCTACAAGCTTATATACTCCACCAAATACCGGGTCAGATTTGGCTGTAATTAGCCTTTCTCCTATACCAAATGAGTCGATTTTTGCTCCTTGGGATAAGAGGGATTCGATTTTAAATTCGTCTAGGGAGTTTGATGCGACTATTTTAAAGTCTTCAAAGCCGTTTTCATCAAGTCTTTTTCTAACTTCTTTTGATAGGTAGGCAAGGTCGCCTGAGTCTATCCTAACCCCACCTGTAAGTCCCTTTGGCACTAGCTCTTCATCAAAGACTTTCATAGCATTTACAAGGCCAGATTCTAGGGTGTCATAGGTATCAATTAATAGTATACAGTTATCCGGATACATTTTTGCATAGGTTTTGAAGGCTTGGTATTCGCTGTCAAAGGCTTGGACCCAAGAGTGGGCCATGGTGCCTGATGCCTTAAAGCCATATTTTTTGGCTGAATAGGTATTGGATGTAATTGGGGCTCCGCCAATGTAGGCTGCCCTTGCACCAGTGATAGAAGCATCGGCTCCTTGAGCACGTCTTGCACCAAATTCCATCACAAGCCTGTCCCCAGCAGAAGATACAATCCTATTTGTTTTAGTTGCGATTAGTGAATTAAAATTCATTGATAAGAGCAAATAGGTTTCTATAATAGAACATTCTATTATCGGAGCTTTTACTGTAATAATTGGCTCACCAGGAAACATTACCGATCCTTCTGGGAAGGCGTAGACATCACCTGTGAATTTGAAATTTCTTAAATATTCCAAAAATCCTTCAGTAAAATGACCTTGAGACCTAAAATATTCTATATCTTCATCAGTAAAGTGTAGGTTTTTGATATAGGAAATTATATCGTTTAGACCTGCAAATACAGCGTAGCCTCCCTCATCTGGATTTCTCCTATAAAAGGCATCGAAGACTGCTATAGTATCT
>CAMEGY010000196.1 GCA_945916625.1 uncultured Anaerococcus sp. | reverse complement strand
CCTTTAGAGCTCCTAATGATTCTTCAAGCACAATTGACTTAATTGGTGGTGGACATTCTGTGCCAAAACCAGGTGAGATTACCCTAGCCCACAGGGGAGTTTTGTTTTTGGATGAGTTTCCAGAATACCAAAAAAATGTAATCGAAGCCTTAAGAGAACCATTGGAAAATAAGGAAATAAATGTAGCCCGTGCCCAGGCAAGTGTAAAATATCCTTCAGATTTTATTCTAATTGCAGCTATGAACCCTTGCCCATGCGGAAACTATGGCAATCCTCTTAAGGAATGCACCTGCTCTGTCCACGAGATAAGAAGGTATCTTAACAAAATTTCTTCGCCAATTTTAGATAGGATTGATATACATATCGAGATTAAGCCTGTAAAATACGATGATCTCAAAGATGATACTAAGTCCAAATCTTCGGCAGAGTTAAAAAGTGAAGTACTTATGGCAAGGAAAATCCAGGAAGAAAGATACAAAAACGAAAAAATCAAAACTAACGCCCTCCTATCCACAAGACTTATGAAAAAATATATCAAATTAAGTCCAGAAGTAGAAAAAATCGGCCAAATGGCCTTTAATAAATACAATTTTTCAGTAAGAAGCTACAACAAAATCTTAAAGATGGCAAGGACCATTGCAGACTTAGAACAAAGCTCTGAAATAACAACTAAACACCTCTTAGAGGCTGTTAGATACAGGGCTCTAGATGATAAATATTGGAGTGTATAATGCTAGACCAAAGACAAATACAGGCAGACATTGACCTATTTATAGAAAATCTTATAAAAACCGCCCTAGAAAAATCCGCCTCAGACATCCATGTCCAACCAGAAGAAGAATTCGGCAAAATTAGGCTAAGAATAGACGGTGCCCTTGTTGATATAATGATGATAAATAGGGAAAATCTTGAAAGACTTATATCAAAGATAAAATTAAGCTGTGGCATGGACTTATCTCAAAAAAGAATTCCCCAAGACGGGTCTATGAAATATGAAAATTTCCCAGGCATAGATTTTAGGATTTCGTCAGTTCCAACTATCACAGGAGAGAAAATCGTAATTAGAATCCTCTCAATTGACATATTTTTGGACAAGACTAGGCTTTTAGGATTTTCATCAGAAAGTAGAAATAAGCTTGATAAGGCCATTAGAAAAAAATCTGGCATGATAATAATGACAGGCCCAACTGGATCAGGTAAGACTACATCCCTCTATGCCCTTATAGAAAAACTTAACACAGAAGACGTAAATATAATCACAGTTGAAGACCCAGTAGAATACAAAATTGAAAATATAAACCAAATTTCTATCAACGAAAAAATTGGTCTTACCTATCCTGTAATTTTAAAATCAATCCTTCGCCAAGACCCAGATATAATAATGATTGGCGAGATTAGAGATAAGGAAACTGCAGAAATTGCCATAAGAGCTGCAATAACCGGCCATCTCATTTTATCAACTGCCCACACAAGAGATGCCTATTCTGCCCTTATCAGGCTAAAAGATTTGGGAGTGGAAGATTATCTCATAAGGTCAGCTGTAAGTCTTCTTGCCGGCCAAAGGCTAGTTAGGAAACTTTGTGACTGCAAAAATCCAGATAGGATGACAGATTTTGAATATGAACTAATATCAACCTACATAAAGGTCGACAGGGAAAGAAAAATCTTCCGCCCAAATGGTTGTGAAAAATGCAACGGAGGCTACAAGGGCCGCCAAGCAGTAGAAGAAGTCATGCCAATCGATAACGAATTTAAGGACATTTTGAGAAATTATGGCTTGGAAAGCGATGAAATAAAAGAAAAACTCAAAAAAGATAAATTTAGACCGATGATAACAAATGGACTTATCCAAGTTCTAGAAGGAGAAACATCTTTCGAGGAGATTCTAGAGGTCCTTGATTATTAAATAGAAAAAGGTAAGAAAGAAAAACAGGAGATATATAGGAGTGACAACCTGGTGACAAGTGCGATTTGGGATGACGTCCCAATTGATATATCAAAAGAATCTGACTTTATTTGGTCGATTGCCAACAAGCTCAGAGGAGTCTACATGCCAGACAAGTACGGCGATGTGATAATCCCAATGACCATAATAAGAAGATTTGAATGTGTCCTTATAAATACTAAGGATAAGGTAGTAACAACCTATGAAGAAAACAGGCCTTACCGGTCAAGGTGATGTACAGAATATCAGGTAGACAATTTTATAATACATCCAGATTTAATCTTGAAGAACTTTGCAACGACCCTGACCACCTTGCGGCAAATTTCAAATCTTATCTTGAGGGCTTTTCAGCAAATGTGACAGAAATCCTTAACGAATTAGATATAGACACTCACATTGATAAGATGGATAAAGGCAACTGCCTATTTACAGTAATTAAAGCCTTCTCTGAGCTAGACCTATCAGAAGAAAACTTTGACCCAATGAAAATGGGCTATATTTTTGAAAACCTAATCGGCAGATTTTATCAAAACGTAGATGCTGGTCAGTATTACACGGGCCGTGATATTATCAAAATGATGGTATCAGTCCTCACTGCCGAAGGATGCGATGATGTCTTTGACGATGGCAAGGTCATAACAGTCCTAGATCAAGTGGCAGGCTCTCGTGTCATAATTGTGACAACGGCTTATAGTAACGATGGAGACGGGCTTT
>CAMEGY010000195.1 GCA_945916625.1 uncultured Anaerococcus sp. | reverse complement strand
GCTTTCTTTGTCTTTTCATCTACTAGGATAATTTTCATATCGCATAGCCTTGCTGTAAGGTATGGGTCGGCTGTATCCAGATTTTTTTCGTCAATTATTATATAGTTATAAGAATTTTCCTTATTTGCAATCTCTGAGAAAAACTCATTAGAATCGAGGATTTTTTCGCTATCGTCTTTTGAAATCGCTATATAATCAATGGTTCCACGTCTCAAAACTTTGAATTCTTCTACTTGGCTTTGGTATTTGCCTTCTATATCTGCGGCATTTTTGCTATCTACAAACAAGACTCCATTATTTTCGGCAAGGACCTTAGTAAGTTTATCAGAAAAATCATAGGAATCAAGACTTGCAAGACTTGTAATTCCAACAATACCATCTTCCAGCCTATGGTCAATTTTTGCCTTTATCTTTAGAATCTCATCGCTTGTGCCAAGGACATCTAGCCCAAGTTCTCTTAGGTCTTTTTCGCTTGCAATCTTATCAGATAACAAGGTTTTTATAATTACAATTGCAAGGCCCAAAAAAGCTCCTAGGACCGCACCTACCACAGAAAAAATAACTAGTTTTTTCTTAGAAGCCTTCTCTACCGTCACTTCTTGGAGGTAGGAAAGATTGTCTGCATTTAGGTAGTCTTTAGCCATGAGCCTAAAATCTTCAGCTATTAGCTTTAGGGCATCTTCTGCCCTAGCTTCGTTATTGTCAGCAAAACTTAGGGTCAAAAGTCCAGCCTGTGGATTGACCTCATAGTCGGTCTTTGCCATCAGGTCTTTATAATCAAGGTCTGACCCGCCCTTTTTAAGCTCTTCTTCCGCTTTTTTGTAAAGGTCAGGCGACTTTATAATTTCAAGATAAATATTAGCAAGCTTCTCATTTAGGATAAGCTTGTTGTAAGAAAGCTCTTCCCCCTCGCCTGTTGTAGCTATAAGTACGGCGCTTGCTTCATAGCCCCCAGTTTTCCTAAAACCAAGACCCAAAACTAGGGCAAAAACTAAGATTGTAGGAACAATTATCAGGGAAAGATTCCTCTTGATCCCGTCAATTAGTTGGTAAGTTGTTACTTTTCTCATAAATACTCCTATAAATTAAATTAATGACCTAATAGCCATTGGATTTGTAAAGAAAAAATCATAAGCTGGTGCACTTGCCGCGATATTTATCGCATAAGGCAGGATAAATACCAAAATGGATAAGATTAGCAAAAATGCAGCCAGACTGTCTTCATACTTTAGCTTTCTAATCATATATGGCATATAAAACATCTCTAAAACCACAAAATAAGACGAAAACCTAAAGGCAATAGCTGTCGATGACCTAAATACAAGCATGACACAGAGTCCATAAACCATGGCCTTGATAGACGCCTTGGTCATCTTATCCCCCTCAAAGGTCCTCTCATCTAGGTACATGATACTCACCACAAACAAAAGAAAGAAAAATATAATCCTTGGGTCGTAGATTTTCATCCCGTAGGCAAATTTCCCCTCAAAGGTGTAGTTTATAATCTTTTGGGCAAGCCTGCCCAGGCCCACAGCAGAGAAAATATTTGCCGCAATTCCAAAAAACACCTTAGATAAAACCGAAATGCCTAGACTTATAAAGACTATAAAGCATTTTGTAATATTTGAAAGATCAATCTCTAAGTAAACCAAAAATGGAATCACAATCACAGCCGACTTGTGAAAGCTAATAGCCAAGATAATGACAAGGGCCGATAGGATTCTCCTTTTTTCTGTGGCAAGATATATTGAAAGAAGGCCCAAACCAATGGCTGTAGCCGTCCTTGACGTTTGCATATCAAATTGCAAAAATACCGGCAAAAATATAATAGCAGCAAGAAAGGGCTTAGCTGATTTTTTAACCACCACATAGGCAACCGGTGCAATCGATAGAAAATTCATAAGAACAATCACCCACTGGCGGCTAAGACCCAGGATATTTATAACAAAGGAAGCTAGCCTAAAGGAAAATTCAACCGGATAGGAAAAGTTCATCACCTTAGAAAAGTCTGTCCCAATATCCTTGGCAAACCACAAATAATTATAATAATCCGCATCCCCCGACCCTCTTACCGCTGCAAAAACAAACATCAGGCCAAACATAGAAAGGGCTGCGAGATTTTTCTGATATGAAGTTTTAAAATCTATAAGGCTAAAGTTAAAAAATAATAACAACTCCAGCAAAAAAAACAAAGTAAATCCCATAAAATAACAAAGGCCCAAGGCCTACTTTCTTAAATAATTCTTACCTATAATATACCATTTTATAGGAATTTAAAAACTTAATAATAAGATATAAAATTGATACTTCGTACTTACGCGTCCCGTATTCATAAAATTTCTCGTCAGTCGCTTTGCTTCTCTCCTCTGCTTCTGCATCAGTTCTCTTATCTTCTTCTTTTTCACCAGTCTTGTTGTCATCTTTTCCATTATCATCTTCGCTTGCGCCAGCGCCTGAGATGAATGGTAGACCACCGTGGTTGTTGTCTCCACCATTATCAGAAGGTTTTTCTGTTATAAGCTTATCAGCTGGAATAACATCCTTAGATCCATCTGGATAAGTGATTGTTGCATTACCCTTAATTAAATATTGTTAAAATCTCTTATACTAATTCTATTCTCACTTAAAAGCTTTTTAGCTTGATTTTTAGCCTTTTGTACTGTGTTAGTTGAT
>CAMEGY010000194.1 GCA_945916625.1 uncultured Anaerococcus sp. | reverse complement strand
ATATGTCAATGCTTTTTTGTGATTTTTATAGGCAAAAACTATTTATAAAAAACCTTTATAATAAGCCTTTCTCTTGCTTTTTTAGGATTTTTGTTGCAATTTACCTAAACTTAAATGGTGAAAACTTGCCAATTTCTATCTTTTTTATTTTCATTGCTAATAATGATAAAACATAAATAATTTTTTCATAATATTGCCTAGCTTTTTATAATAACAAATTTACAAAGTATTGTCAATAATTTTAATCTGTAAAAATAAAGCCCAGGGTTATGACCGCTAGGCTTTATTTTAGCTAATATGTTTTATAGGTAGTATTTTTTGATTACATTTAGTTCATCGTCTAGTTCATATACTAGTGGTTGGCCTGTAGGGATTTCTAGACCCATGATATCCTCATCTGAGATTTTTTCTAAATGTTTAGCTAGGGCTCTAAGGCTGTTGCCGTGTGCTGCTACTAGGACTGTGTCGTCTTCTAATAGTTGTGGAGCGATATTGTCGAAATAGTATGGTAGTACTCTTTCTAGGGTAACCTTTAGGTTTTCTGCTCCTGGTATTACATCCTTTGGAAGGTGGGCAAACATTGGCATATTTGATTGCTCTAGCTTTTCTTCTTCTGAAATTTCTGGAGGAAGTGTGTCATATGACCTTCTCCAAATATGAACTTGGTCGTCACCGTATTTTTCAGCTGTTTCTGCCTTGTTTAGGCCTTGAAGCGCACCGTAGTGTCTTTCGTTTAGTCTGTATGATTTTGCTTGTGGCACAAACATTTGGTCAGAATATTCTAGGACATAGTTACATGTTTTGATTGCTCTTTTTAGGATAGAAGTGTGGGCATAATCAAATTTGATCCCTGCTTCTTTGATTTTTCTACCAGCTTCCTTTGCTTCTTCTACACCTTTTTCAGATAGGTCTACATCTACCCAACCTGTAAATTTGTTTGCCAGGTTCCATTCACTTTGTCCGTGTCTTACTAGTACTAATTTTTTTGTCATTATCTTCTCCTAAGTTTTTCAAAAGCTTCATTTTCTTCCTGCTTGCTTTTTATAGCTTCATTCCTATTTTCATCAAGACTATCAATCCAATTTAATGCTTTCGCTGTACCTTTGATAACACACTCTTGTGGGTTGTCTGCAATCTTTGTCCTAATTTGGAACTTCTCTTCTATTCTCTCTTTTAGGCCAATAGTATTAGCTGCCCCACCTGTCAAAATTATCTCTCTATCGAAAATATCAGAGGCAAGCTCTGGAGGAGTAACCTCGAGTACCTTTTTTATGCCTTCGACAACTTTGTCTATCTCGATTCTTAAGGCATCCTTAAGTTCTGTAACTGGTATATAAACCTTGGATGGTAGTGCATTTGTCGCATCCCTACCCTTGACCTCAAAAGAATCCTCAAGGCTAAGAGTAGCTCCTTTTTCCTTTATATTTTCAGCAGTTTGGTCTCCTATGAGTAGACCATAACGGTTTCTAATATAATCTTTGATAGTCCTATCAAAGGATAGACCTGCAGCATCTACAGTCCTTGAGGCGATAATTTGCCCCATGGAAATAACTGCAATGTCTGATGTGCCTCCGCCTATGTCTACAACCATAGTCCCCTTTGGATCTGTTATGTCAACGCCTGCTCCAAGGGCTGCACTTAAGGGCTCTTCTATCAGATAGGTCCTGTGGGCACCAGCATTTTCTGCCGCCTGGATTACAGCACGTTTTTCAACCTGGGTCGACCTTGCAGGCACACAGACCAAAAGTTCTGGCTTGAAAAGAGATTTTTTGACACTCTTTTTGATAAAGTAATCAAGCATCCTCTCTGTGGCCTTAAAATCAGCAATTACCCCATCTTTCATAGGCATAATGCAGGATACATTGCCGCTTGCCCTGCCTATTAGCCTTTTGGCATCAGAGCCTACCGCAAGAATCTCATCAGATAGGACGTCTATAGCTATGACAGATGGCTCATTTAAAACTATTCCTTTGTTATTGATATAGACAAGCACACTTGCTGTACCAAGGTCTATCGCAACCGACCTTCTAAATCTAGACATCTTTATTCCTTTTCTATATAAATACTTTCTTGGTGTAAAATATATACACCTTTAAATATACTATATTGCTTTTTGGGATTTTATACAATAAATTTTGTTTTTTTGTTAGCCTTATATTAAATATCTGAGCCTAAAAGTTATTTTACCAAAACTTTACATTTATCTAGGACCCATCTTACATTTGCCCCGTATACTATAAGTGAAAAACAGATAGATATTTCTTCCTTAATTTTTCTGTTTTTTAGCAAAAGCTCACCCTCGGTTTTTGCACGGCTAACTTATGAAATCAGCAAAATCCACCAGATTGGTGGATTTTTGCATTTAAGACTCCTTATAAGTTTTCCATTCCATATATAAAAATATGATGTCCATTACTAGATAGATAAGACCATATGCAAATAAAAGTGGGCTAAATTCTTTTTTGAGGCCGCCAATGTTTTTTTCTAGGGATTGGTAGATAATTAAAAAGGCTAGGATCATTTGTAGAGTATAAAAAATCACCCTTCTTTTGAAAGTTTTCTCTTTATTCCTATCTTTTTCTTTCATAAGAACTCCTTTCACTTCTTTCCTTTATTATACCACAATATTAGAGGCAAAAAAAAGATGGCAATCCTTCTGGAATTCCATCTTTTGA
>CAMEGY010000193.1 GCA_945916625.1 uncultured Anaerococcus sp. | reverse complement strand
GGAGCAGAGGGTATGTCAGCAGGGCCTGGCCTTATGTTTATTTCCCTACCAAAGGTATTTTTCCAAATGGGACCTGTAGGTCAAGTTATTGGCTTGGTGTTCTTTATCCTAGCAGGTTTTGCAGCCCTTACTTCTTGCATATCTGTGCTTGAATCAATAGTTGCAAACTCTATAGAAATCCTTGGCACAACTAGGAAGAATACCACAATTGTAGCATCTATAATCTATCTTATAGCTACAGGAGTCATTGCTCTTGGCTATAGCAAATTCTATGTGGAAGTATCCCTACCAAACGGATCTACAGGACAACTTCTTGACCTAATGGATTACATCTCAAATAGCTTTATGATGCCACTTATAGCCCTTCTTTCATCTATATTCATAGGTTGGATTATTAAACCAGATTGGATTATAGAAGAAGTAGAGCTCGGCGGCGTCAAATTTGTCCGTAGAAAACTCTATGTGGTAATGGTGAAATATGTCCTACCAATTATCATGTTTATCCTATTTATGATATCTACAGGTATTTTTTCCTACTAAAAAATCGCTCCTTTTGGGGCGATTTTCTTATCTGTTCTTTTCAATTATAGCAAAGACTCTTTCATAGTCTTCTTTTTTGTAGGTTTGTATATAGGTTGTGGAGTCAGCCTTTATTTCTATTTTATAATTTCTTCTATCGATTTTTATCTCTCCAATCTCATCAAAGCTAAGTTTTCTAATGGTTGACTTCCCCAATAATACATAGATGGCATCTTCACAAATTCCTTGACAATAAATTGATGTGCAAAGATAAAATAAAGCAGAAAATGCTACAATATAAGATCCTATTCTTCCGCCAATTTTCATAGCCAAAATTAAAAATACAAGCCCAGCTCCTAGAAGTATAAAATTGTAAATCGGTTTTATATCTATCCTAATTTTCTTCCCCTTGCTTACTCTTATATTAAAAATAGCTAAGCCTAAAAACATAAAGGTAATTAAGTAATCCATAACTGTTTGTAATTTTTCCATAAACCCTCCATAAGATATAGGTCATTTTGCTAATAATACCTTAATTGATTTTAAATATCAAACAAATGGGTAAATAATTAGTAAAAAGAAAAGAGGTTATTGTGACATTGTTAGAAAATTTGACTATTTTAGATTTTACAACACTACTACCGGGACCATATGCCACCTGGATGCTTGCTGAAATGGGTGCTAAGGTTACAAAAGTATCTGCTCCGGGTAAGTATGATTTGGTTTTGGAATCTGAGCCTAAAACAGAAAAGGGATTGTCTGCCAACAGGGCCTGGCTAAATAATAGCAAGGATGAGATTTTTATCAACCTAAAAGAAGAAGCAGGCAAAAAAGAAATCGAAAGACTAATCAAAGAAGAGGGCTACAACTGCGTGATAGAACAATTTAGACCAGGTGTCATGGCGAAGTTTGGCCTATCTTATGAGGACGTTAAGGCCATGAAAGATGACATTATTTATCTAAGCCTAACTGGCTACGGCCAAGATGGACCTTACAAGGATAGGGCCGGTCACGATATAAACTTCCTAGCTCTTTCTGGTATCATGGGCCATTCTGGAAGAAGTGATCAGGGTCCAATCTTATATGGTGTGCAGGTAGCAGATATGGCATCGGCACAAAACGCTATTATAGGTATCCTTGCAGCCCTAAATAAGAGAAACCAAACTGGAAAAGGTTCTTTTGTGGACGTATCAATCCTAGATAGTGTAATTCCTTACAATACCATGGCAGGAGCTGCCTCTATGATGGAAAATAAAAATGAAACGAGAGAAGGTAATTCCCTAAATGGTGGATCACTCTATGATTTCTACCAAACAAAAGATGGCAAATACTACAGCTTTGGAGCACTCGAGCCAAAATTTTTCGAAACCTTTTGCAAGATAATTGGCAAGGAAGAATGGATAGAGGCAGGTTGCGTTTGTGAGGACTATAAGGAAAAGAAAAAAGAACTTGCTGATATCTTTAGGTCTAAAACAAGGGCAGAATGGGAAGAAATCCTAAAAGATGCCGACTGCTGCGTTGAGCCAGTTCTTGAACTAAATGAAGTTCTTCTACAAAGTGAAAATACTGTTGCTAGAGAAAGTGTCAAGACTGTTAAAATAGATGGAGAGAGAGTAAAAGTCTATAATAATCCAATAAAATTTAAATAAGGAGCTTTTTGAAATAAAGGCGGTATAGTATAAATAGTATTTGGCAGTTGTCTTATGACGGCTGCCTTTTTTTGATTATCAAATAGAAAAGGACAGGTAAACAATCAATGGAATTTACAGAATTAAACATATCAGAAGAAATATTAAAAGCAGTAGGCGATATGGGCTTTACAAGCCCCTCTCCTATACAAGAAAAAACTATAGGCCCTCTGCTTGAGGGTAGGGACCTAATTGGTCAGGCTCAAACAGGTACAGGAAAGACCGCAGCTTTTTCCATACCTATTATAGAAAAGGTTGAAGCAAATGGGATTACCCAGGGCCTTATCCTCTGCCCTACTAGGGAACTTTGTATCCAAGTAGCTAAAGAAATAGAAAGTCTGGCTAAATATAAGAAAGGGATAAAAATCCTATCTGTCTATGGCGGCACACAAATTGTCAAACAAATCAAAGCTCTCAAAAAAGGTGTGGAGATAGTAGTAGGTACACCAGGTAGGCTTATGGACCTTATGAGAAGAA
>CAMEGY010000192.1 GCA_945916625.1 uncultured Anaerococcus sp. | reverse complement strand
GAAAAGCTTGTTCCTTTTATGTCCTTATTTTATATCCTAGGATCTGTCTGGATAATTATACTAAATCGCAACAACCTTATTCCAGCTATCGAATCTATTTTTGTGGAGGCCTTCCTTCCAAAAAGTGTCATAGGTGGTGGCCTTGGCCTATCTATACGATCTGTAATTTCTTCTGGTGTAGCTAGGGGTGTTTTTACAAACGAGGCCGGACTTGGCTCATCCCCTATGGCCCACGCATCAGCTATTACAGACCATCCTGTCCGACAAGGCTTGTGGGGGATGACTGAAGTTTTCATAGATACTATGGTGATTTGTTCTCTGACTGCCCTTGTGATTTTGACTACAGGTGTAGATAGGTCGGTGGGTGTGGATCCAAGAATTCTTGTGGCCAGTGCTTTTGCAAGTAGTTCATCAGTAGGCGGTCTTATACTTTCGCTTGGTATAACACTTTTTGCATTTTCGACAATACTTGGCTGGGCCTATTATGGAGAGCTTGCTATTTCTTATCTCTTAGGTGATGGTGTCAAGAAATATTACAGGATTGTCTATGTAATTTTTGTTTTTGTAGGAGCTAATATGGATTTAGGTCTTGCCTGGGTTGTGGCAAATATCTTAAATGGTCTTATGGCCCTTCCAAACCTCTATGCCCTAATTATGTTAAGTCCTGTTCTTAAGAAGTTAAGTATGGATTTTTTCAAAGATCCTCTTAGGATAAGAACTAATCCCGAAGAGGTCAGAAATATTCTTTCATCTGATGGGAAATAAATAGTATAGTATAGGTATGATTAAATTAATTACTATTGATGTGGACGGAACTTTGGTTACTCCACTTAAGAGATTGAGCAAGAAAAATATCATAGAAATTGACAGGGCCAGGGATATGGGCGTTCACATTGCCCTGGCTTCTGGTAGACCATTTCATTCTATGGAAAGATACATAGAAAAACTAGGGCTCATGCAGGAGGGTCATTTTAGCGTGTGCCAAAATGGGTCTTATATTGTGGATAATGGGACGAAAAAATGGATTAGCGGTTCTTTTCAAACGATTGAGGACTTGATCCGTCTTGATGAGTTGATGGAGCCATTTGATGTAGAGGTATCAGCTATGGATGATGTAGGCTTTTATACAAGACATGAAAATCCAAGTTTTTTTACCAAGTCTAGTGCCTTTATAAATAAGCTTAAGCTTGAGAGAGTTTTATATGAAGATTTCCCAGAAGATACTCATTTTGGAAGGTTCCTAATCTTAGGTTCATCATCTAATATCAAGAAGGTTTTAAACAATATGCCAAAAGAGCTGAGAGATGAATATTACGCAGTCCAAACGGCACCATTTCAGATAGAAGTGATGAATAAAGACGCAAATAAGGGCTACGCCGTAAGGGCCCTAGCCAAAAACCTAGGAATCACCGCAGATGAGATCATGTCTATAGGCAACGAAAAAAACGACATACCAATGCTAGAACAAACAGGCTTCCCTGTGGCAATGGCAAATGCCGTAGACGAGCTAAAAAAACATGCCAAATTCATAACAAAATCCAACCTACAATCAGGGGTGGCTTATGCAATTCGTAAGCTCATCGAGAATGATTTGAAAAAATTTGTATAGGAATAACTGAAAAACCACCGGGAGTACTGGTGGTTTTTGTGTGTGAAAAACAATGGCTTGCGCAAATTATGCCGAATGTATGACTCTTCGAATGTTTGTCCTGAGTTTATAAGTGGATTGTCAACACCTATTTGTACAATCCAAAAGCATCAGTCCTTCCATCCGTTTTTTTTCATAAACGGGGATAGGGCTTCAGAAACGTGGGGTGGAGGCTCGTACATTTTCTCGAAGTTTAGAATATTTACTCTCTAAAAACGGGTATATAGTTAAAAACACAACAAAGGAGAATTTTATGGCTGGATATTTTTATATACTTGCAAATGTGACAAATGAAGTGCTGTATAAAGGATCCACAAATGATCTTATTAGACGTATGTATGAGCACAAGAACCATCTTCGTAAAGATAGTTTTACCGATACATATAATATTACAAGGCTTGTGTATTTTGAGTCTTATGATGATATTAGAGAAGCCAGGGATAGAGAAAATCAAATTGGAAAATGGTCCCGTGCCAAAAAAGATAAACTTATAAGTAAGATGAATCCAAAATGGAAAGATTTGTACTGGGATTTGTTGTAGAAAGATAACATATAGTTTAGGAAAAGCTAGACACCCATACCATATTGATTTTACAAAGGTGGTCAGAGGTTTCTCGACTTCGCTCGAAACGTGGGTTGATAGTTCGTACTATTTCTCAAAGTTTAATATTAATATTTGTAACAAAATTGTGTAGATACTTTGAGATTTAAGCCAGAATCACAGTACTCGTCTCGACTAAGCGTAGCGCATGGAGAGACCTCCTACGCACAGTCAAAAACAAGCACTGGTTATACATTTGGCATAAATTGCGAATATTATTTCCTTAATCAAAGTATATCAAGACACCCATACCATATTGATTTTATAAAGGTGGCCAGAGGTTTCTCCATGCGAGGGCTACTCCCTCTTAGTCAGCTCTGCACGCTCTCGGCCGTTAAGGCAACTTTCCTTCCATCCATTTTTTCAAAAACGGGGATAGGGCTTCAGACACGGTGCATGAGAGTATTTCCGAAGACGCCAACCCCATCTCGATGTATTCTCT
>CAMEGY010000191.1 GCA_945916625.1 uncultured Anaerococcus sp. | reverse complement strand
GAAATAAGGTAGTAGGTAGAGCGTCTGTTGTCCCAACCTTCTTTGGTGTAAACGAGCCAATCCTATTTGGTGCACCAATAGTTTTAAACCCAGTTTTCTTTGTACCATTTATCCTAGCTCCAATTGTAAACGTATGGATTTTCAAATTCTTCGTTGACACACTAGGTATGAACAGCTTTACAGCCAACCTTCCATGGACAACACCAGCCCCACTTGGAATGCTTCTAGGACTTAACTTCCAGGTTAAGGCAATCATTCTAATCTTTGTACTTCTAATTGTAGGTACTATAATCTATTACCCATTCTTCAGGGTATATGACGAGCAAATCCTAGAAGAAGAAAGATCTGGCAAGGCAGATGGTTCTAGCGAACTACAAGAAAAGGTAAAGGCGAATTTCGATACAAAAAAAGCTGATAAAATATTAGAAGAAAATAAAAACGTAGAAAAAATTGAAGAAGCAGCACCAGCAAAGGAAATTTCTGATGATGAACCAATCAATGTTCTAGTCCTATGTGCAGGTGGAGGTACAAGTGGTCTATTAGCAAACGCCTTAAATGAAGCGGCAGCAGAACACGGAGCAAAAGTTACAGCAGTAGCAGACAGCTATGGTGCTCACAGGGATATACTTCCAGACTTTGATCTTGTAATCCTTGCCCCACAAGTTGCTTCAAACTACGACGATATGAAACAAGAAACTGACCCACTGGGAATCAAATTAGTCAAGACTCAAGGAGCTCAATACATTGGGCTTTCTAGAGATGGACAAGCTTCACTTGATTTCGTAAAAGAAAGTATGAAATAATGAGAAAACTACCAGAAGATTTTATATTCGGTGGCGCAACAGCAGCCTACCAATGCGAAGGTGCAACAAAAACTGACGGCAAGGGGCCAGTAGCCTGGGATAAGTATCTTGAAGACAACTACTGGTACACAGCAGAACCGGCTAGTGATTTTTATCATAAGTACCCTGTAGACCTAAAGCTTGCTGAAGACTTTGGAGTCAACGGTATAAGAATTTCAATAGCTTGGTCTAGAATATTTCCACAAGGTTTTGGAGAGGTCAACCCAAAGGGAGTTGACTTCTACCATAGGGTTTTTGAAGAGTGCCATAAAAGAGGTGTAGAGCCTTTTGTAACTCTTCACCATTTTGATACTCCAGAAGCTCTTCACTCAAACGGAGACTTCCTGAACAGAAAAAACATAGAACACTTCGTAGACTATGCTAAATTCTGTTTTGAAGAATTTAAAGAAGTAAAATATTGGACAACCTTCAATGAAATTGGGCCAATAGGTGACGGTCAATACTTGGTTGGTAAATTCCCACCAGGAATCCAGTACGACTTGGCCAAAGTCTTCCAATCTCACCACAATATGATGCTAGCTCACGCAAAGGCAGCACTTGCCTATAAGGAAAAGGGCTATGATGGAGAACTTGGAATTGTACACGCTCTTCCAACCAAATATCCATACGATCCAACAGACGAAAGAGATGTAAGAGCGGCAGAACTTGAAGACATAATCCACAACAAATTTATCCTAGATGCAACCTATCTTGGTAATTATTCTGAGGAAACCATGGATGGGGTCAAGGAAATCCTAGATGCAAATGGTGGAAGTCTTGATATCAGTGATGAAGATATTGAAATTCTAACAAAGGCTAAAGACCTAAATGACTTTTTAGGAATAAACTACTACATGAGTGATTGGATGGCTCATTTTGATGGGGAAACTCAAATCACCCACAACGGCAAAGGCGATAAGGGTGGTTCAGCTTACCAAATCAAGGGAGTAGGCCAAAGAAGATTTGATGTAGATGTACCAAGGACTGACTGGGACTGGATGATTTATCCAAAAGGCCTTTATGATCAGATAATGAGAGTCAAAAGAGATTATCCAAACTATAAGAAAATATACATCACAGAAAACGGCCTTGGCTATAAGGATAAGTTTGAAGATAATACAGTCTATGACGATGCAAGAATTGACTACATCAAACAGCACTTTGAAGCAATTTGTGATGCAATAGATGACGGTGCTATTGTAAAAGGCTACTTCCTATGGTCGCTTATGGATGTATTCTCTTGGTCAAATGGATATGAGAAGAGGTATGGTCTATTCTATGTAGACTTTGATACTCAGGAGAGATTTCCAAAGAAATCTGCTTATTGGTACAAAGATCTAGCACAAACAAAGGAGCTTAAGTAAAAAAATAACTCGCTCCCAGAATAGGAAGGCAAATGTTAAAAGAAGAAAGACAAAAAATAATTCTAGATAAGTTAGAAGAAAATAATATTATCCAAGTCTCCCAGATGACTGAGCTCTTAAATGTTACAGAGATGACTATAAGGCGAGATCTAATAGAACTTGAGAAAAAGGAACTGCTCATTAGGATTCATGGGGGAGCCAGCAAGATTGAAAAGACACAACCCAAGGAATTTTCAAATGAGGAAAAACTCCTTAAAAATAAAGATTTAAAGATGGAAATTGCGGGGAAAATCGGACAGATTTTGATGCCTGAGCAAAATATCTACCTAGGTGCAGGAACCACTATGGAATATGTTAGTGAGTTTATAGGAGATAAGAAACTAAACATCTTTACAAATTCCCTTTATCTTTTCAACAAATTAGTCTTTCTCGACAATGTTAACATTAAGCTAATCGGTGGAGAATTTAGAAAGGTAACAGGCGCCTTCGTGGGCGCACTAA
>CAMEGY010000190.1 GCA_945916625.1 uncultured Anaerococcus sp. | reverse complement strand
TTCGGACTTTACCCGAATATGGCTGATGTAGGCATCAGCCACTACAGTTAAAAAAGACTCTAGCAAACAAATAAAGTCTTTTACATAGTATGGTGTTCGTGCGGGAGTCGAACCCAACAAGGGTCTAGGCTTGTATATTACAGGTTTTATAAAAAAGTGTGGGAAAAGTGTGGAGGTAGTTTTTTGTGTTTTTTGTTTTTAGTTTTTTACTTAAGTCTTTGTGATATAGTTTGATAAAACTTTATCTAAAGTATATCAGACAATAAGTCCATCGCTTTTTCTTTTCTTTCTTTGTTTGTGTGAGTGTAGACATTCAAAGTTGTTTCTATGTCTTCATGCCCGGCTAACTTTTGAATTGTTTTTATGTTGACTCCACTTTCAAAAAGTCTAGTCGGGGGACTTTTTTGTGTTTTAACTTATTATTGATTTGTAAATCATATATATAAACACAGCTATTATACATAGCCAAAAAGCTAGGGAAATTAAAGCTTTGATTAAGGTAAAAATATTATATGATAGTTCAAGGCCATTATCGATTCTATCGCTTACAGTTCTATCATCATAATTTCCAGTTGTTATGTTTATAAATTGGTTTACTTTATTCTCTGCATTTTTTGGAATACCAATTTTTATAAATGGTTTTTCTTTGTCTTCTTTACCATAAACTAGAAAATCATTGTCTATGATTTCAATATCTTTTAAAGACTCATTTATCAATTTAGAGACTTTTCCGTTTTTGTCTTTAAATAATATAGATTCATTTGAAATATTTATAATGTTTCCTTCGTCATCTTTCCACTTTATATCAATTTTTGAAGCTTCTTTCATTGTGGCATCAAAAGTGTCAAAACTTTCTTTAAAGCCAGCTAGTGGGTCTATAGAAGTTTGACTATAGATTTTATTATAAACAGCCTTGCTAGGGTTATTTATATAACCCATTCCTTTTTTACCATAGAGTGGATTTACAGATTTTTTCAAAGTTCTTTTTGCTCTGCCAGTTGTTTTTGCCTTTAATGATTTTTCTATGTTTGGTTTTCTAAAACCTACTTTCATAAGATCCCTCTTTTAATCTAAGTTATCTATAGCGTAAGTTGCTTCTTCACTGGTGAATTTTTCTCCATATTCAGATGTTAGTTGGTCAAAAATCTTATCTTTTGACATACTCATAACATCTCTATAGTCTTTGGCTTTTAGTAAAGCGTTCTCGTTGAAATCCCAGTCTATATTGTCAATTGCAAATTGGGCTTGGTCAGATTCAAAGTTTTCTCCGTATTCAGAAATTAGTTGGTCATAAATTCCCTTTCTTGACATATGCATGGTCTTAGCATAGTCTTCGGCTTTTTTCAAAGCATTTTTATTCCAGTCTGATTCTAGGTTGTCAACAGCATATTGAGCAGCGTCGGTTGGAAATTTTTCTCCATATTCTGAAGTTAACTGGTTATAGATGCCTTGCTTGGACATGTGCATGACGTCAGCATATTGTTGACCTTTTTTTAAGGCTGTTTTAAACTCTGAAGATACGTCGTCTTCTGGTTTAGGGTCTTCTTTGACTTCTTCTTTTACTTGTTCTTTGACTTCTTCTTGTGCAGGTTCTTCTTTTACTTCTTCAGGTTTAGTTTCTACATTTTCAACAACTTCTACAGGTTTTGTTTCAGCTTCTTTTTTGTCGCTTTCTGGTGCAAGAATGCCAACAATAATTATGACAAGAAAGAAAATCCCAATTCCTTTTAAAATCTTTTTCATTAGTTTCATAAGATCCTCCGTGATATTTTATTTTTAAGAGGGGACTAATTTCCCCTCTTGTTTACTTACTTCTACTGGAGTAAACTCCAACCATTTCTCCTAAAATTCTTACAGACTTATGGTCTTTCTTTGAAACTACAATTGGGTCATAATTCATGTTGCAAGGTTGCAATATCAGAACGTCACCACTTTTGCTTACTTTCTTTAATGTCGCTTCGTCATCTATAAGAACGGCCGCTATGGATCCATTGTCAACATCATTTTGCTTTTTTAAGAAAACTAGGTCTCCGTCAAAAATGTTAGCATCTATCATTGATTCCCCTTTTGCTTGTAGAATAAAGTCAGCGTTGGAAATACTTGTATCTAGCATGAAGTAACCGTTATAGTTTTCTTCTGCGAAAACAGGCTCTCCACAAGCAATAGCACCAAGAATCGGCACTCTTTTAGTTTTAATTGGAGTTATTATTCCTGGAATGTTTTCCAAAATTGTCTCTCCGTCCTCATCTCTCCAGCCCATTAAGTATGATGGAGAAACTGCTAAGGCTTGTGCAAGCAAAGCAATTTTATCCCTACGCATGTAGAAAAAACCTACATTAAGCGTGGGAGGTTCTGTTAAATTAATTATAACATAAATTTAAAAGACCAGGGACAAAATCCTTGGTCTTATTTTTTGATTATATCACAGTAGCCTAACTTTATTAAAATTCTTTATACTTGCTGACAATATTTTAACACCTAATAATATATAACAAGATGTTATATAAAAGTGTGGAAAAGTGTGGAAGTAAATTAAAATCTAATGCGTTCTAGTGACATCTGATAACTTTTAGCAAAAATAAAAAGACCTAAAAACGTGTATTTTAAGCCTTTTTAAAAATCTGATGCCATCCAGTGACATCTGATTAAAGTTATGGTGTTCGTGGCGGGAGTCGAACCCACGGCCTTTCGCTTAGGAGGCGAACGC
>CAMEGY010000189.1 GCA_945916625.1 uncultured Anaerococcus sp. | reverse complement strand
GATGAAAAATTCTTACAAGTTTCAGAAGATTATCAGTATTACTGGGTTTTTAAGCATTATTGCAAGAAAGCAGGTTTTGAGCCTAAGGTTGTCTTTAAAAACTATGATTGGGATATGATTTTGGAAATGGTTGTGGCAAATATTGGTATAACAATTTTGCCAAAACCTTTGGTTAGTAAGTATTTTTCAAACAGAGTAAAATCGATAAGTTTAAAAAATCCGGCCTTTCCTTGGGCTTTGACCCTAATCTATCCGAAAGGAACTTTTATTACTAAGGAAATGAAAAAATTTATAGAAATCTGCCTCTAAGACAAACGGTTTCAATCACACACCCCAAGCTTGTATAAGGATCTATGAATCTAATTCATAAGCTATGAAATATTGATATAGCAACGTTATTGAATGTTTTTCATATCTCGTATATAATGGACATAGATAAGAGTTAGCTAACCATATTGTAAAAACGTTATACAAAACTTTGGGGGTTTTTATGAATCAAGTATCAAATGTTAAACAAGATTCTAAAAGATCATATGTGATTGAAGCAATCTTATTTTTCACATATGCATTCTTTGCAGTCAATTGGATAGCGGGTTCTACTTTGACACCAGATATAGCAGAGTATTTTGGAGTTGATAGCGGAGCGTCAGCATCCTTCGTTTCTAATGCTGTTACCATAGCGAAAATTATTGGTAATTTCTCAGCAGCAGCTATTTTAAATAAACTTTATCCAAAAAAATCAATAGCCTTGGGCTCTTTCTTCATATTTGGAGGATCCCTATTAGCAGTACTTTCTAAATCTTACAAGATGTTCTTGTTAGGTAGGTTTATAATGGGATTTGGTGGAGCGGTATTCGTTATATATTTCTCTCCAGTTGTTATTCATTATTTCTCTGATGAAAAAAGACCAACAGTAAATGCCTTAAACAGTGTAGCTTACAACTTTGGAGCTGTTTTGGCCCTACTAATTGTAGCTCCTGTTATAGAAAAATTTGGAACTTGGCAAAAATCTATGACCTTTTTCCTTTCTATAAGTGCAGTCCTATTTGTACTTTGGTTAATATTTGGAGATGATTTTGAAATCAATGAAAGCCAAAGCGGGGAAGAACAGAAAGTATCTTTCTCCCAAGCTCTTAAGGATAAAATAACCTTATTGCTACCATTTTCATACTCAGGAGTTTTAATCCTATATTTATCACTCCTACAATTATTTCCACAAACTGAAAATGCAGCAATTTCTTCAGCAACTTTAAGTGCACTTTCAGGCATAGGAGGAATTATAGGAACAATCCTTGCCATAGGCTTATCAAAAAAATATGGCAAAAGAAAACCGGTTATTATAATAAGCGGGGCAATCATGACCCTTAGTGCCTTCTTAATGATCAAAACAACCAATCCAACTCTTGCAATCATTGCTGCAATCCTTGTAGGTATCTTTATGTTCCTACCAATGACATCCTTGATGATGATTCCACAAGAATTACCAAATATGACACCAGCAAGACTTACAACAATCATGGGTATATTTTGGGCTCTATCATATATCATAGAAACAATAGTATTCTATATTTTTGGAATATTGCAAGACAGGACAGGATCAAATGAACTATCAGTTTATATAGCAGTTCTTCTTTCACTAACTTTTGTAATAGGCGGATTCTTACTACCAGAAACAGGAAAAGATAAATAATTATAAGGAGATAGAAATGACAGATATCAAAAAAATTTATGACGAAAAAGTAAAAACAGCAGCAGAAGCCCTTGATTTAATCAAAGATGGTGACTATATTTTCTCAGCCCAAGCCACAGCAGAGCCAATAGAAATTATGTCAAACCTCCAACACCTAAAGGAAACAGGAGTTAAGGGCTGTGTTCTAGTAACCTGTCTTCCTCTTAGGGACTATGATTATTTCCACGACCAAGAAATGAAGGGGATCCTCGACCACCACGCTTGGTTTATGTCAGCAGGCCTTAGAAAATCATATGAAGAAAAACTTGTAAGCCCTGTTCCACAAAGGTCTACAACAATACTTGGCAAAACCCTAAAGAGAATCAAAAAAGAAAACAGAAGACCAGTAGTGATACTCACAGTATCTCCAATGGATGAGCACGGCTACTTCTCAACATCTGTGTCAAATGTTTATGAAATGGACTTGGTAGAAGAGGGAGCCTTGACCCTAGTTGAAGTAAACCCAAATTTCCCAAGAACTTTCGGAGACAACCACCTACACGTTTCAAGAGTAGATGCAATAGTTGAAGCAAATCATCCAATTCCAACAGCCAACATTGCCCCATATGGAGAAATAGATGCCAAAATTGGTAAATATATAGCAGACTATATAGAAGACGGATCTACAATCCAACTTGGCATAGGAAATATACCAAATGCAGTAGCTCATGAATTAAAGAGCAAAAAACACCTAGGTATCCATACAGAAATGTTTACAGAAACAATGATAGACCTAATCGAATGCGGCGCAGTAGACAACTCACAAAAAGGTCTTCTAAATGGCTATTCTGTAGCGTCCTTTACCCTAGGCAGCCAAAGGCTCTACGATTATATAGACAATAACCCAGCAGTACTATTTAAGTCATGTACATTCACCAACGACCCATATACCATTGGTCTAAACAATAAGTTTGTATCAATAAATGCAGCCCTTGAAATAGATCTATATGGCCAAGCAGCATCAGAAACAGTAAATGGCTTCCCAT
>CAMEGY010000188.1 GCA_945916625.1 uncultured Anaerococcus sp. | reverse complement strand
TACTATGTTAAGAGGCTATAAATAAAAAATAGTAATAGAACATGAAACTTTGTAAATGAGGTGAAAACCATTATTTGCCTAAAATCAAAAAATAGTTTATAATGATACTAAGATTAAGTATAGGGCAATCTATTCTAAAGATTGTTTTATATTTAACAATTTAAAGGAGGAGAGTATGAAAAGGAAAATATTGTTGGCCTTATCTACATTTGCTCTAGCAGTTGGCCTAAGTTCTTGTGCAGGCGATAAAGAAATTAAGACAGCAGAAGACTATAAAGATACATATCCAGATATCTATGCTACATACCAAGCAAATGCCGATATGAGCGAAACAAAATTTGGTGGGTCAGTTCAAGTTGACTACCTAGAAGCCCATCCAAATCTAAGGACATATTACGATGGCTACGGTTTTGCCAAACAATATGATAGGGCAAGGGGCCATACCTATGCTCTAGAAGATGCTATCAATACAGAAAGACCAAAACCAGGTGCTTCATGTCTTGCTTGTAAAACAGCAGACTTTGTAGTCGCTCTTGAAAAAGATGGGGTAGATGTAAATAGTATGGACTTTGATCAATTTGTAGAAGATCGTCCAAGCATGCAGACAATTTCTTGCTATGACTGCCACATGGATGAATTAGGAACCATCCAAGTCACACGAGACCACTTCAAAAAACAAATTGATAAGGGCAATGTAAATGCAAACAATGCCAATGTAGATAGTTTATCTTGTGCCCAATGTCACGTAGAATACTACCTGGATCCAGAAACAAAAGAAGTAGTTCTTCCTTACGAATATGGATTTGAAACTGAAGATATGTTAAAATACTACGATGAGATTGATTTTGCTGACTGGGAACACCCAGAAACAGGGGCCAAACTACTTAAGGCCCAACACCCAGAGTTTGAAACTATGATGGGATCAGTCCACGATGCAGCAGGCCTATCTTGTATAGACTGCCATATGCCAGTAGTAGAAAACGAACAAGGTGAACAGTTTAAATCTCATCACTGGACAAGTCCACTTAAATCAAAAGAAGGAATCAAGAATTCTTGCTTATCTTGCCACGCTAATAAAACTGAAGATGAAGTTATAGCTTGGGTTGAAGAAGTTCAACAAGGTGTTTTTGATAGGACAAACGAAGTAAGTGACGAACTTAAAACATTTGTAGACCTTTTAACTAAACATGTTAAAGCAGGAGACTTATCAGAAGAAGATAAGGCTAAGCTTCAAGAAATTCACAGACATGCTCAATTCAAATGGGACTTTGTATGGGTTGAAAACGGTGAAGGCTTCCATAACTCTAAGAAAGCACACCAAAACCTTGATGAAACTGAAGAATTAATAAAAGAAGGTCTAGAAATATTAAATAAGTATGAATAAAGAAGCTAAATGGACTCTCCGGAGTCCATTTACTTTTAAGGGAAATTATGAAAAAACATTTAGAAAAAATAATAAAAAGCTTTTATTCAATGAAAACTGGGATAATCCTCCTAGTAATAATTGCACTATTATCTATAATAGGAACGGTAATCCCTCAGGGTAATGTAGAAGATTTCTATCTCCACTCCTATAGTCCGACTATGGCAAAGCTTATCCTTGCTTGTGATTTTGACAAAGTTTATTCTGCCTGGTGGTATATTCTTCTTTCGGTTCTACTTTTGATAAATTTATTTTTATGTAGTGTAAATAGATTCAAGATAATTTTTGAGAAATCATTTAAAGAACCGGACCTTAAGCCTAGGCTAGCAAATTACAATTCTTGGATTAGGATCAAAAATGGAAACTTATCTATTTTTGATAAGCTTAATATAAAAAACTATAAGAAAACTCAAATTGATGGCAAAGAAGTTTATTATAAATTCGACGGTATGATAGGTCATATGGGATCTTGGCTTACCCACCTTTCCTTGATCATAATAATTCTTGCCTTTGCTTATGGAAGGTATCAAGGTTTTGAAGAATTTGTCCATGGCGTGCCAGGGACAGTAATGGAGTTAGAGCATTCAGATTACAAAATCAAAGTTGACCAATACGATGTTTTATTTAGAGAAGACTTTACGGTTGACCAATACATTACAAGTTTATCAATCCTGGATAAAAATGATAAGGAAATCGAAAAAGGTATAGCTATGGTAAACCAGCCTTATAGGTTTAAGGACTTCAATGTCTACCAAAATTCAACAGGTTGGGCCTACGATGCACTCTTATATAAGGATGGTAAGTTAATCGAAGATAAATTAATGTATAAGGGAGACTTTTTCATATCGGAAGATAAGAAGATTGCCCTACAGTTTGCAGACTTTTATCCAGACTTTGATGAAAAATCTATGAACAAACCTAGGACAAAATCACCTTTTTTACACCATCCAGTAACTCTTTATGCTGTATTTTATGACGGAATGAGAGTAGATATGGGACTTAACCACATAGGTGATCCTATTGAGTGGGAAGACTATACTTTCCTAATAAAAGACCCTCAGATGTTTACCCTAGTCCAAGTTGCAAGAGATCCTGCAACACCATTTGCCCTAATAGGAGCGACATTGTTAATTATAGGCTTATTCTTAGCTTTCTACGTCAATCCTAGGGAAGTGATTCTGGTAAATGATGGGGAAAATTCTTATCTAAGGATAAAACAAGCCAAAAATGATAAACTTCACAGCAAAAAATACGATAAAATAATTGGAGAAATTAAAGAATAATGAACTTACTAAAATTAGAAAATATTTTATTTTATATAAGCCTATTTGGTTACCTAG
>CAMEGY010000187.1 GCA_945916625.1 uncultured Anaerococcus sp. | reverse complement strand
TTATCTTCTAAAGTTATTGTTTTAACCATATAAATTAGTATAGTCTTAATAGGAAATATTATGAGAAAGATATTATTTATAATTAACTCAAAGGCTGGTAAAACAGAATTTGACATAAGAAAAGAAGATATAGAAGAAACCTTCAAAAATGCTGGCAGGCTAGATGAAATTGAAGTCGTAAACACAAGGTATAAAAACCATACTAAATTTTTGGTAGATGCCTTCGACTCCCTAGATTATGATGAAAAAATCGTGATTATTTGTGGTGGAGATGGATCATTAAACGAACTTGTAAATGTCTCATATGGCAAAAATATGACTCTCGGGCTAATCCCAACAGGTACGGGAAATGACTTTGCTAAAAATTTTGACTATGAGAATTTCACCCTTAATAGTTTATTGAATTTTAGAACAAAAAAAATTGACCTGATAAAGGTCAACGATTTTTATTCAATAAATGCAACAAGCCTAGGCTTTGATACTCATGTTTTAGAAAGAGCATATAAATATCTTGAAGAAAAACCAAAACTTGGTAAGAAGGCCTATATCAAGGCTGTCATAAATAGTTTGAATAAAATCACTAGCGAAAATCTTGAATTTAAACTAGAACTTAGGGACGGGTCTAATTTTGAATTATCTGGCGAATATCTAATCACCGCCCTCTGTAATGGAGCCTTTTATGGATCAGGTTTTAACCCTGCCCCTGAAGCAAGGATTGACGATGGAGTTTTAAACCTCATTTTGGCAAGCAAAATTCCATTTTTAAAATTTATTACTATGATCAAAAAATACAAGGAAGGTCGACATAAGGAAAGCAAATATATTAGAGAAGTCTTAGTAAAATCTGGCACAATTAGGTCAAAGGATAAATTTTTAGCCAATGCCGATGGAGAAATCTTTCAAACTAATGAAATCAAATTCCAAGTCTTACCAAAAGCCCTAAATTGGGTTGTCTTTGATTAAAAATTCAATTTTAAAAAAACAAAAACTGACCTAAGCTATAATATTCCAGGTCAGTTTTTTATTAAAAATTAATCTATCTTTAAAAAGCAAACTGCATTTACAGATGGTCCTGAGTGACAACCAAGGACTGCTGTGACAGGACCTTCTAGGTACAAATCTGCCCCATCTATAAGGCCAGAAAGCTTATCTTTTACATCATCTATATCTGAAGGATCTTCACCATAGGCAAGGGCCATATAATAGCTACCAGCACCTTCTAAAATTTTTTGTGTTTCTTTTGCAATGAAATTTATAGCTCTTTTTTTACCCACAACCGACTTATAGTTCTTGATCTCCCCGTTATTATCAATAGTTAGAACAGGGTTAATTCTAAGACTACCGCCTATTAGACCTTCTACTTTAGATAATCTTCCACCCCTAATAAGGTGTTTTAAGTCACTTACACTCGCAAATATCTTTAAGTCCTTTATTTTTCCCTCTACAAGAGATTGTAGATCATCAAAACTCTTACCTTCTTCTATCAAGCTTCTAGCGTACATAACTAAAAGACCCTCAGGCATTGTGATACTCATACTATCGATAAGGATGTATTCCATATCTCCTGCCTCAAGAGCAAGCCTCATAGTATTAAAGGTCCCTGATAGGTTTTTAGATACACCAATTGCCAGAATTTTGTCGTAACCCTTTTCTTTTATCAAACTAATTTTATCACAAAAATCATCTATAGATGGTGCCGAAGTATATGGATTTTCATCTATCCTTGAAAATACTTCTGCTGGTGATATTTCTAGTAAATCTTTTTTTGATTCATTTTCAAAATTTACATAAAGAGGAACAACAAAAATCCCTTGATCTATATTTTCTTTTATATTACTGGCTGAATCTGTTAAAATCGCAATTTTTTCCATAATCTACTCCTATTTTAATTCTTACAATCTTCTTTATAAATATTTGTAAACTAGTTTCATTATTATTAATTTTTTTGCATCTAGTTTTGATAACTAGATGGTTATATTTTATCCTTAAATATGGTAAAGTCAAGGAATAGTATTGAACGATTAAGCAATCTTATTTTGTTTGAAGCGATTTTTTCCTGGGTAAAATTTTTAAAAGAGGTTAATATATGAATAAAAACAAAATAATTATTCCATTATTAGTTCTTATTTCCTTATTTATTGGTTTTAAGATATATACAACAGATAGAAACAAAGATAAAACAGAATCAGACCTCCCTAACTCAAGAAATTCAGTGATGAATTTAAAGGATAAAAGCCAAATTTATTTAGCTGGCGGTTGTTTTTGGGGTGTAGAAGGATATTTCAAAAAAATCCCTGGAGTAATCGAAACCGAAGTTGGCTATGCTAATGGCAGTACTTCTACAACAAGTTACGGGGAGTTAAATAAAACTGACCACAGCGAAACTGTAAAAGTAACCTATGATAGCAATAAAATTTCTCTCCAAGATATATTAGAGTATTACTTTAGAATAATTGATCCAACATCTGTAAACAAACAGGGAAATGATATAGGCAGGCAGTACAGGACCGGAATTTATTATACAAATGAAAATGATAAGCTAATTATAAATGAAATTATAAGACAGATCCAGGACCAACATAAGAAAAAAATCGCAGTCGAAGTAGATCCTTTGAATAATTTTGTCCTTGCAGAAGACTACCACCAAGATTATCTGGATAAGAATCCTAATGGATATTGCCATATCAATATTAATCTTGTAAATGAGCCTTTAGAATCTATAAAAATCAAAAAAAATGAGAAAAACCTAAGGGAAAAACTAAGCGAGGAAGAATATAAGGTAACCCAAGAAAATACTACAGAAAAGCCTTTTTCATCC
>CAMEGY010000186.1 GCA_945916625.1 uncultured Anaerococcus sp. | reverse complement strand
AGAAAAATCTTTGGAAAATAATAGAAAAGCCAAGAAAGCCTGGACCTATTACCTAGGCCTAAATGCCTTTGTCATGACCCTACTTTTTGAAATCGGAGTTAATTACCTAGCCCTAAAAAATATTAGCCTTCCTTTGTATATCCTAACTGGTCTTACAATTTTATTGTCAATCGGAGGTGTGATTTTCCTTGGCATTAAGGTAGGCACAGACGGTTCAAAACTTGATAAGATGGACGACTTTTCCTTTGAAGAAGACGACAAATATTGGCTTTTGGGATCTATGTTTTACAATAATCCAGAAGATCCTGCCCTTTTTGTGGCAAAGAGAGTGGGTGTTGGCTACACTATAAATATAGGAAAAACTTCCGGTAAAATCATAATGATTCTTACTCTATTGGTATTAATATTTGCCCTAGTTCAAATTTTTATCTATGAATAAAATCTCAACCAGCTCAATACAAGGGCTGGTTTTTATATTTCTATAAATTGAATAAAAGCCTATATTCTAGTAAAATAATAGGAGTTTGAAAGAATAATAGAAAGTGGTTTTAATGAAAAAAGATATTAAATTAATAGCATTTGACATAGATGGGACCCTTATCACAGATGATTTAAAAGTCCTAGATCAAACAAAAAATATAATAAAAAAAATAAAAGAAAAGGGAATTCAAATTGTCCTTTGTACAGGCAGGAGCTTCAACGGTTTCTATTGGATTAGGGAAGAGCTTGGACTTGTCAACTTTGACGACTATTCAATCACTTGTACAGGAGCCTTTGTGAGACAAAATGCCACAGGCAAGGCCCTTATCAAGAAAGTTTTGACAAAAAAAGAAGCTGATGAGATTTCTTCAAAGCTTGATGATGAAAGGATTGATGTGACAATCCACACCAGGGACATCCTCTACAACAAGGCCCAAAATCCAAACAAACATTTTATAAATGACCAACAAAAAATGAGAATGCCTTGGCTTAGGTATGAAAGTCTTGAAGATATTGACCTAGACCTTGCCAGAGTTTGCTTTGAAGCAGACACTAATGTCCTAGATGAGTTTGAAAAACGCCACAAGGCCGACTTCGAAAAATCCTTCAGATATATGAGAAATGATATAAATATTATCGAAATTTTAAACAAATACGCAGGCAAGTCCGCCGCCCTAAAGAACCTTGTAAAGATGCTTGACCTAGAAATGGAAAACGTAATGTACTTTGGCGATGGTGCAAACGACGTCAAATCCATCAAAGCAGCAGGAGTAGGAGTAGCTATGGCTAATGGCCGAAGTGCAGCAAAAGAAGCGGCAGACTTTGTAATTGGCGATAATAATGAACCATCAATCGCAAATTTCTTGAAAGAGTATTTCGATGAGTAAATTTGTTGTATTATCATCAGGTTCATCAGGTAATTCCGTATTTATTGACCATGCCGGCACAAAGATCTTGGTAGATGCAGGATTTTCTGGCAGAAAAATCGAAAACCTCCTACAAAGTGTAGGAGAAAACCCAAAAGACCTAGATGCCATTTTCCTAACTCACGAACACGCCGACCACTCTAAGGGAGCGGCAATCCTCGCCAAAAGGCACAAGGTCCCACTCTACGCCAACAGAGGAACTTGGAAGGCTTACTTACCTAAGACAAAAAATTTCAAAGAGGAGTTAATTAGAGAATTCAAATCAGACGAATTTCTAAACTTTAAATCCATGGATATCTATCCAATCTCAACCTACCATGACGCCTGTGAGCCGGTAGGTTTTATAATTTACTTGGGCAACAAAAAAATCAGCCTAATAACTGACACCGGAGTCATAGATGACAACATGGCCTACCACATAAAGGGCTCTGACATCTACTATCTAGAAGCAAACCATGATCTTGAAGCCCTAAAAATTGGCCCCTACCCTTATAACTTGAAACTCAGAGTTATGGGCAAGATGGGCCATTTGTCAAACGACCAAGCTGCCGAAGTCCTAGGTGACGTATTGGAAGGCAGGGGAGAAGACGTATTTTTATCCCATTTGTCAACTACAAACAATACTGAAGAACTATCCAAAATCACAGTCGAGACCTATCTAAAAGGCTTGGGTCTTGACACTGACAAAGACATAAATCTAGACGTATCCAAAAGATACGAACCATCAAGGGAAATAATATTATGACAGACATAAAAGAAATCGAAAAATCATTAATAAAAAAATACAGAAAAGAAATTTGGTCGCCCTTCATCAAGGCAGTCAAGGAATTTGAGCTAATACAAGAAGGCGATAAGGTTGGAGTTGCAATATCAGGAGGCAAAGATAGCTTGATTCTAGCAAAACTTATTGAAGAACTCCACAAACACTCCAAGGTCAAATTTGACGTAGAATACCTATGCATGAATCCAGGCTATGATGAGGAAAATTTAGAACTTCTTAAGAAAAACCTAGCCTACCTCAAAATACCTGCCAAGATCTACGACTCAAGGGTCTTTGACATATCAGAAAGCTTAGCCGATGGGGGCAATCCCTGCTATCTGTGTGCTAGGATGAGGAGGGGCTTCCTCTATGCCAAGGCCAAAGAGCTTAACTGCAACAAACTTGCCCTTGGCCACCACCTAAATGACGTCATAGAAACAATCATGATAAATGTCCTCTATGCCGGCAACTACAAGACAATGAAGCCAAAACTCACCGCCCAAAATTTTGACGACATGCTCCTCATAAGACCCCTTTATTATCTGAGAGAAGACGATATAATTAGATGGAGAGATTTTGCAAAACTAAAGGCTCTAGATTGCGCCTGCACAGTGACAAAATCCACCGAATCCCACACCAGAGGTAAGGTCAAAGACCTAATTGCA
>CAMEGY010000185.1 GCA_945916625.1 uncultured Anaerococcus sp. | reverse complement strand
AGCGTTTGAAAGGGAAATTCAAATCAGAAAAGTGCTCTGATACATATCTTGCAAGTGGCACTGTAAGGTCAAATCTCAAGCTCATATCACGGGTTTCTGAGGCTATTTCATAGATTTGCTTTTCAGTTTCTCCGCCACCTTTGGCAAAGAGTATTTCATTTTTCTCAATAACTGGTGTATCTATAGGCAAAAACTGAAATTTCTTATAAGTTTCTTCTATAATGTTTTTCATCTTATCAAAGGCAAGCTGGTCTTCTGGCAAAAGCTCCATAACACCGGCTATGGTTGATGGTTTTACTATTTTCATATCTTTCTCCTATGTCTTATTAACTAGCTACATTATACGGTTTTTAAACAAATAAAAAAGTCTCCCAAAAAAGAAGACCTATATATCTATAATCGAGCCTAAATCAATGAGTTTAGTTTTAGGAAAAATTATTTCAATACTCTCCTCATTGCAAATTTCTTTTATCTTCGGAAATGCTTTGTGCTTAGAAATATCGCCAGTAAAAATTAGTTTATCGCCGATTAGACCGCATGTCCCTCCTAGGAAACCTTGATCAAAGCCATCAAGCTCTACCACATCATTATCAACAAGCCTAATATCTATCTTATCCTTTAATGATTTATAAATGCCATAATCAGAACTTATCAAAAGATTAGAAAGAGGTATCACGGAACACCTGGTGTAGCCTTGCCTTACTTTTAAATGTCTTGTATTATTATTATCAAAATATTTTCTGATATTTTTTTCTGTAAAATCGTTGTGGATATAGTATCCTTTATACCTAACTATATTATAAAGGGCATCTTTTGGGTATTTGCTGCCTACACTTTCTCCCTCAATAAGATTGATTCCATTTATATTTTCCTTATAATATGAAAAAACCTGCCTATCAACTACCAGACTATTATCATTTAGCTTAAATAAGGACAAATCAGGATGGTCAGCAATCCTTGGATCTAAATTAGGATTTGGAATAGTTTCTAAATACTGATAACCCTTTGCTTTTAAAAAGTTTTTGAAATCATCACTTGCCTTATAGGAAATAATTAGCATAAATATCCTTTCAATAAAAAAATCCCCAATTGGGGATAGTTTTGGAGGCGCCACCCAGATTTGAACTGGGGGTAAAGGTGTTGCAGACCTCTGCCTTACCACTTGGCTATGGCGCCTTAATAAAAAATGGAGCGGATGACGAGATTCGAACTCGCGACCCTCGCCTTGGCAAGGCGATGCTCTACCACTGAGCCACATCCGCATAAATACATTATAACACTTATTATTCACTTTGTAAAGTCTTTTTTAACTTTTTTTATTTATTTTGTAATCCCAGTGGACTTCTCACTTAAGCTTACTTTTATATTATAAGTTAAGTTTTATAACTTGTCAAGTTTTATTGTAAATAGTTTAAAATGAGCTATTATAAATAAGAGGTGACCTATGTTTGAATTAAAAAATATAAAATTTAAAGATATTTTAGATATTCCCTATCTAAAGATAAATGAAGGAAAAGTAACAGTAATCACTGGCCCTTCAGGCTCTGGTAAATCTACCCTTTTAAAAATGTTAAACAAAATGCAAAGCCCAACAAGCGGCGAAATATACTATAAGGGTGAAAATATTAAAAAAATCAATCCAATCATGCTTCGCAGAGAAATTCCTATGCTTGGCCAAGATGTGATTAGATATCAAAATACTGTCAGAGATAATCTTTTGATTGGTCTGAAATTTCAAAATAAAAGCTCAGTTGATGATAAAATTTTAAAAGAAACTCTTAATAAAGTAAGACTCAGTATTGATCTTGATTCAAATATAGAGAAACTTTCTGGCGGAGAGATGCAAAGAGTTGCAATTGCAAGGCTAATCCTCCTAGATAAGGATACATATCTTTTAGACGAACCTACATCTGCCCTTGATTCTGCGACAGAAGATATTGTTATAAAAAATTTCATAGAAAATTTTAAGGGAAAAACTATTATTTATGTGACTCATTCAGAAAAAATCGCACAAAAATATGCTAACAAGCTTATAGAACTAATAGGAGGAAAAATTAATGAACCAGGAAGTAATTAATTTATCCCTTAGTGATATGGCTCTATCCTATGGCTTTATCCTAATAACTATAATCCTTAACAGTCTTAATGGCATAAATAGAAATAGGGATATTATTATAAGCGTACTTAGGATGACAATCCAGCTTGCTATAGCAGGTTTTATCTTAGTTTACATATTTGACTCCAAGTCCTTAATTTTTACCTTGCTAATGATCTTATTTATGGAAGCTTCAGCAATCTATAATATTGTTAGACCAATAAAAAATATCCTGCCCAAAACAATTATTCCTGTGATAATTTTTGCAATGGTTATATCATCTCTCGCAAGCCTTCTTGCTTTTGTGATTCTTGTTATAAGGCCAGAACCTTTATATAATCCCCAATACCTAATACCAATCGCAGGAATGATTGTGGGCAATACTATGAGCGCTATAGCCCTTGCCTTAAAGGCAATTTTATCAAGTATAGAAAATCAAAGGACTAAAATTGAAGGTTCACTAATGCTTGGAGCCAAGCCATATATGGCAATGGATGAAATAAATAAAGATGCCTTTGATCTTGCAATAATGCCTACTTTAAACTCCATGAAAAATATGGGACTTATTTCTTTGCCAGGCATGATGACAGGTCAAATCCTAGGCGGAATAGTACCTACAGTTGCAATTAAATATCAAATTGCAGTCATGATTGCAATTACATCGGCAGTTACCATTGGAATTTTTATATTTTTGAAATTTTCAACTAATAAATTTTTAAATAAAGAAATTCAACTAATAAAATTTGAAAGTAAAAAAGAGAAGTA
>CAMEGY010000184.1 GCA_945916625.1 uncultured Anaerococcus sp. | reverse complement strand
TGGAGCAATCTCAGGATCAGCATCAGCAGCCGCGGCAGCAGTAGGGTCAATGGTAAAATCTGGTGAAGAAGAACTTGGCTATGAACAAGGTCTATCAGCAGCTACAAATGGCGCATCAGCGCCAGCAGGCTTGTTAATTCCTCCATCAAATGCACTTATCACTTATTCTTTGGTATCAGGTGGCACCTCTGTAGCAGCCCTATTTTTAGCAGGTTATATACCAGGACTAATCTGGGCATTAGCATGTACAATAGTTGCAGTAGCGATAGCAAAGAAAAAAGGATATAAGGCAACTGAAGGTAAATTTTCTTGGTCAAATCTTGGAAGAGCAACAATTGCAGCCCTTCCATCCTTAGGACTAATTATAGTTGTAATAGGCGGAATTGTAGCAGGAGTATTTACAGCTACAGAAGGTTCAGCTATTTCAGTTGTATACTCATTGGTTTTAGGTTTAATATACAAAAACCTAAACTTCAAAAAGATTATTAACATATTAGTAGAATCAGCTAAGATGAGTGCAATTGTAGTATTCCTAATAGGTGTATCAAATATCTTATCATGGGTTATGGCCTTTACAGGTATACCACAAATGATTGGAAATAGCTTGTTATCAATAACAACAAACCCAATGATTATACTATTAATAATGAATATAATCCTATTAATATCAGGAACATTCATGGACGTAACTCCAGCTATCCTAATATTTACACCACTATTTTTACCGATTGTACAAGAATTTGGAATTCACCCAGTACATTTTGGTTTAATAATCGTATACAACCTATGTATTGGCAACATAACACCACCAGTAGGAAACACCTTATTTGTGGCAATAAAAATTGGTGATACCACTTTAGCTAAAGTAATGCCATACATGCTAAGATACTATGCCTTAATCCTACTAGGATTATTATTAGTAACTTACGTACCAGCAATAACACTCTCCTTGCCACAAGCGGCAGGATTATTATAGAAAAAATTGGCAAGGTCTAGACCTTGCCTAGCCTTATATTTTAACAATAAAAAATGAAATTTCACTTATGGAGTCCTATTCCGATTTGAATACGTCAACTCGGTGAAAGGCCTGATACTTTAGTACGAAATAACTACTAAAAGAACGCATTTTATTTAGTCTGAATGCTCCTATTCGTCACATCCAATCTAAACAAATGCATAAGGTTTCTCATCAAATTTCCTTCGCACTTTGTGCTTGTAAATTTGTGAGAATCATAAAAATTTCGCTTACGAAATTTTTATTACCATTAAGGAGGTAAATATGAAAAAATTTCTTGGAAAAAATTTTATGATACAAAATGATTTTGGGAAAATTCTTTATAAAAAGTATGCCAAAGACATGCCAATATTTGACTTCCATTGTCACTTAGAGGCAAAGGAAATATATGATAACAAAAATATTCCATCAATCACTGAAGCCTGGCTTGGAGGTGACCACTACAAATGGAGAGTCATGAGAGCGTGTGGTGTAGAAGAAAAATACATCACTGGTGATGCAACAGATTTTGAAAAATTCGAAAAATATGCAGAAGTTATGCCAAATCTTATAGGTAACCCAATCTATCACTGGACACATCTTGAGCTTAAAAACTATTTTGGTATTGGTTATCCACTAAATAAAGATAATGCTAAAGAAGTTTTTGATAAGTGTAACAAGCTTTTAGCCAAAGAGGAATATAGGCCAAGAGGTCTAATTGAGATGAGCAATGTTGTGGCAGTATGTACAACAAATGATCCTGTAGATGATCTAAGCTACCATAAACTTTTGGCAGATGATAAGAGTTTTGATGTAAAAGTCCTACCAGCCTTTAGACCTGATAATGCTCTTTATATCGAAAAAGACGGCTTTGCTGACTATATGAAAAAACTATCTGATTCAGCAGATATAGAAATCAAAAAATTCTCAGACATCAAAAAGGCCCTAAAAAATAGGATGGAATATTTTAAAGAACTAGGTTGTATGGCAAGCGACCAAGCCTATGCCTTTATTCCGTATCAAAGGGCAAATGAAGAAGAATTAGATGTAATTGTTGATATGAGATTAAAGGGGGAGGAAGTTTGCTCTGACTCTATCGAAAAATACAAAACAGAACTTACAATTTTCTTAGCAAAGGAATATAAAAAACTTGACTGGGCAATGGAAATCCACGTAGGAGTTATCAGAAATAACTCAAAAGTCTTATTTGATAAGCTTGGGGCCGACGTGGGCGGAGATAGCCAAAACGACCTAAACTATGCAGAAAATCTTGCAAATCTTTTATCAAGTTTTGAGGAAAATGACGGATTACCAAGAACAGTAATTTTTCCTTTAAATCCTAAAGACCACTACCCAATGGCAACCATAGGCGGATCATTTAATAGGGCAAATCCTGATAATATGCAAAACATCCAGCTAGGAACAGCTTGGTGGCACCTAGACCACAAGGAAGGCATGATTGAGCAATTAAAGGTGTTTTCAAGCGTAGGAGTCCTATCTAAATTCATAGGTATGCTTACAGATTCAAGAAGCTTCTTGTCATACCCAAGACACGAATACTTCAGGAGAATACTCTGCAATTTCATAGGGGAATTAGTTGAAAACGGGGAATATCCAGCAGATGAAGAATTCCTTGGTAAGGTTGTAGAAGATATTTGCTACAACAATGCTAAAAAATATATCAAAATAGATTTATAAGCTAAGTTAATTTAATATAATATAAAAAACCTCTTAACTAGTTGAATGACCCACAAAAGTTAGGAGGTTTTTTATTTTTACAAAATGCACTGCATTCTTAAAAATATGTGTATATATTTTTCTTATTTATTTCTTTTTAATCCTTTTATGATAAAATAAATTGTAAATCCTAGATG
>CAMEGY010000183.1 GCA_945916625.1 uncultured Anaerococcus sp. | reverse complement strand
ATACTATTTATTTCCCACAACGAAGCGTTAATCGACGCCATTGCTGATAGGAAAATCGAACTAGAAGAGATAAATAAGATATAAAAAACCACCCCGATTTGGGGCGGATGATACATATAAATTTCAAATCACTCAGCCTTGTGTATGCTCCTAAATTCTGATGGGGTCATGCCTAGGTGTTTGATGAAGTTCCTGAGTAGGGTTTTGGGTGAATTGTAGCCTACTTCGATTGCTATGTCTGTTATAGACTCATCAGTGTTTACAAGCAGGTCGCAAGCGGAATGGACCCTTGTTTGGTGTAGATATGAGTAGAAGTTTTGCTCCATAAAGTAGACAAAAATCTTGTTGATGTTTCTTGGACTAATATCAAATTTTTTCCCTACTTCCATTATATCAATATCCTTTTTGTAGTTTTTGTTGTCATAATCTATAAGTTTTATATTATTTGGTTTAAAAGAAAAAGTGCTGTTACATTCTACAAGTTTATTAATTCTCCTAAAATCCTTTGTCCCAATAGATTGTTTGGCTTGGAAAATCTTTGAAAGCTGGGAGTCTGTTGAATAATGAAGGGCTTTGGCTATTTCTTTAAGGGTCATACTGGTATGGACTAGGAGGAATTTAGCCTTATAAATTCTTATTTCGTGAAGGATGTCAAGAAAGCCTAGGCCAGTTACATCCTTGATATATTTGCAGATGGCAGATTCTGACATTAGAAAAATCTTAGATAGGGCCTCAAGGCTTATATCCTTAGATGAATTTAGAAATATATACATAAAGATATTATCGGGCCTTGCCTCAATAGACTGCTCAAAATTATCCCCATCATCTATAGATCTAAGATACAAAACAAGGATTTCTGTAAGTTTGGATAGGATATAGATTGTAGAAAATTTTTTGTGACTTTGGGTAACCAGACTTAGGGAGTGGACACCAACTTCACTTTTGATATCTTCAAAAATACCCTCAATCTTATCGCAGGCTTCTATGTCGTAGATGGCTGATTCGCTCCTGTAGAGTTCATTAATAAAGTCAACCTCTTCGTGGTTTAGGTTCATATTCGTCTTTACGTAGAGATTTATCAGATTAAAATTATATACCAAAAGATAATAGGAAAGTTTTTTCGTCACTTCTATGATTTCAGAGGTTTGCCAAGGCAAAATAGAGATAACTGTGTCAGGGACCATATCATATACTTTATTCTGGATCTTTATCTTGCCAACACCTTCTAGGATGTATAGAAACCTACTATGCTTGTGCATCAGTGGTAAGGTTTTGCCGCTATCAGTTTGGATATCAAAACTAATTAGATTTGATTCGTTGAAATTTTGTGAAAACGAATCCTGTAGGGTTATAAATTTTTTTCCCATAGATACATATCCTCCTTTCATATATAATATTTTTTTCGAATATTTTTTCAAGAATTTTTTAATGAACTTAATAATATTTTTACAAGAAACGATTGCTAAGGCTAAAAATCTACATAAATATAGTGGAAATTATAGTAGATATTTAAGTTTTAACCATTTTTGAATTTTAAGTAATAAATACAACGAGATTTGTCCCTTGTGATTTTAAAAAATGTGATATTATATAAGTGTGAAATCGTTACTACATTTATTGGTAACAAAAATTAATAAAGGAGAGCTTATTATGGCAAAAAATTTCAGAGGAAAATCGTTCTTAAAATTACTTGATTTTTCAACAGAGGACATCAGATACCTATTAGATTTATCTAAAAACTTCAAAGATATGAAAAGAGCAGGAGTGCCTCACAGATATCTAGAAGGCAAAAACATTGCTATTATCTTTGAAAAAACATCTACAAGAACAAGATGTTCCTTCGAAGTAGCTGGTTATGACCTAGGTATGGGAGTTACTTACCTAGACCCAACAGGATCACAAATCGGCCATAAAGAATCTGTAGCAGACACTGCAAGAGTTCTTGGTAGAATGTATGACGGAATCGAATTTAGGGGATTTAAACAAGAACACGTAGAAGATTTAGCAAAATACTCTGGTGTTCCAGTATGGAACGGCCTAACAGATCAGTGGCATCCAACACAAATGCTTGCAGATATGCTAACAATCGAAGAACACTTTGGACGCCTTAAAGGTCTTAAATTCGTATACTTTGGGGATGCTAGAAACAACATGGCAAACTCTCTAATGGTAGTTTGTGCTAAACTTGGTGTTGACTTTGTAGCATGTGCTCCAAAAGAATTATTCCCAGAAGAATGGCTAGTTAAAGAATGCGAAAAAATCGCAGCAGAAAACTTCTCAACAGTTACACTTACAGAAGATGTAGATGCCGCAAGCAAAGATGCGAACGTAATCTACACAGATGTTTGGGTATCTATGGGTGAACCAGAAGAAGAATGGGAAAAGAGAATTAAAATCCTTAAACCATACCAAGTTACAAAAGAAGTTATGGAAAATGCAGACAAAGAAGCTATCTTCCTACACTGCCTACCATCATTCCACGACAAAGAAACAAAGGTTGGCCAAGAAATATTCGAAAAATACGGCATGGACTCAATAGAAGTAACAGACGAAGTATTCGAAAGTGCTCAATCATTAGTATTTGAAGAAGCTGAAAACAGAATGCATACAATCAAAGCAGTTATGTATGCTACACTTTGCTAGTTAACTAAACACAAAATATAAAAATATTAAAACACAGGGATGGAGCCGGCCTTAGTAAGTAAGTTTAGATTCTTGAAAAATTTCTCTAGTCTAAGGTGAAAGCTAAAGGTCAGGGCTTCATATATAAAAAAGGAATTATTATGCAAGCAATATTAGATATAATATCAAAACTGACAGGTTGGTTCTGGGGTTGGCCTATCCTTATAGTACTACTAGGCGGTGGTCTATTATTTT
>CAMEGY010000182.1 GCA_945916625.1 uncultured Anaerococcus sp. | reverse complement strand
TAGAGTAGGAGGTGTGTAACATGAAACTACACAATTTAAGACCCGCAGAAGGCGGAGGATCAAAGCCTAGAAAAAGACTAGGTAGAGGTATTGGTTCTGGACTTGGAAAAACTTCAGGTAGAGGACATGATGGCCAAAACTCTAGATCAGGCGGAGGAGTTAGACCAGGATTTGAAGGGGGTCAAATGCCTCTATTCCGTAGATTACCAAAACGTGGATTCAAAAACATTAACACTAAACATTTCGCTGAAGTCAACCTAGATAGATTAAACAAATTCGAAGAAGGTTCAGTAGTAGATATACAAGCCCTAATCGATGCTGGAGTTGTAAACAAAAGAGATGCAGTTAATGGAGTTAGAATCTTAGGTAATGGCGAAGTTAGCCATGCGCTAACAGTTAAAGCAACACATTTTTCAAAAACAGCTCAAGAAAAAATTGAAGCCGCAGGCGGAAAGACTGAGGTGATTTAGAATGTGGTCAACCCTTAGAGATGCTTGGAAAATTCCTGATATAAGAAAGAAATTACTATTTACTTTAGCAATGGTATTCGTATTTAGAATTGGATCAGCAATTCCAGTACCATATATGAATGCAGAAGCTATAGATCAATTGTTTAACAACAGCCAAGGGACTATACTAGACTTTCTAGATATGATGGCTGGTGGTAATATTAGCCAATTTACGATTTTTGCAACAAGTATTTATCCATACATTACTGCATCAATCGTAATCCAATTACTAACTTATGCAATACCATCATTAGAAGAACTTTCTAAGGAAGAAGATGGAAGAAAGAAAATCCAAAAGTATACAAGATACCTAGGAATTGCACTTGCATTTGTAACAGCAATTGGTTATACATTTGGTATTTTTGGTTCTGCTTTAGAAGCAACAAACTTAATACAAAAAGCAATTGTTGTCTTATCTATAGTAGGTGGTACTGCATTTCTAATTTGGTTAGCTGATCAGATTACTAAATATGGTATCAGTAACGGTACCTCAATCATAATTTTCTTAGGTATCGTAGGTAGATTACCTTCAGATATAAGAACTATGATTTATGGTGTTGAAACTGGATACCTAAGCATAATATCTGTAATATTATTTTTAATTTTTGCAATCGCAGTAGTATTTATAGTAGTAGCTATAAATGAAGGGGAAAGAAGAGTCCCAGTACAATATGCAAAAAGAGTAGTAGGTAGAAAGCTTTATGGTGGACAATCTACACATATTCCAATTAAAGTAAGTATGTCAGGAGTAATGCCAGTAATTTTTGCTAATGCAATTATGAGTGTACCAGGTGTATTTGCTGCATTTAATCCAGATGGAGCTATCTCAAGATTTTTTGTTAATTGGTTTACAGTTCAAACAGTTCAAGGAACTATAATTTATACAATATTAAATATTATATTAATAATTGCATTTGCCTTTTTCTATTCGACAATGCAATTTAACACAGTTGAATATTCAAAGAATCTTCAACAAAATGGTGGATTTATTCCAGGTATTAGACCAGGAAGATCTACATCAGATTACCTACAAAAAATTCTTAACAGAATAGTAATTGTAGGAGCTGTGGTTTTAGCCTTTTTAGCTACAATCCCAACATTCTTAGGAATATTCACTAAGATTCCTATAGCCTTTGGTGGTACATCACTAATCATCGTAGTTGGAGTAGTGATAGAAATAGTAAAATCTATAGAGCAACAAATGCTTGTTAGACATTACAAAGGTTTCTTAAACTAGGGGGTTAAAATGAAATTAGTTATACTAGGTCCTCCAGGGGCCGGAAAAGGAACACAAGCAGCAAAAATAGTAGAAAGATATAATGTTCCACATATATCAACTGGAGATATCTTAAGAGAACATATAGCCTTAGGAACAGAACTAGGCAAGAAAGCAAAAGGATATATGGACCAAGGAACCTTAGTTCCAGATTCATTAGTCCTAAGCCTTGTTCAAGAAAGAATTTCCAGGGAAGATACAAAAAATGGATTCTTACTAGATGGATTTCCTAGAAATGTATCTCAAGCAGTAGCACTTGATGCTGAGCTTGACAAATTAGGAATCAGCCTAGACAAGGTAATTAATATTAAGGTAGACCCTAAAGCATTAATTACTAGGGCAACATCTAGAAGAGTATGTCCTGAATGTGGAACCACATATAATTTAATAGCAAAACCTCCAAAGGTTGAAGGAAAATGTGATATCGATGGAGCAGATTTAATAACTAGATCTGATGACAAAGAAGAAACAGTTTCTGTTAGAATACAAGTTTACACTGACCAAACATCACCTTTGATAGACTATTATAAGGCTCAAGGTACATTGTTTGATGTAGACGGATCTAAAGCAATTGATGAGGTTACAGAAGATATTTTCAAAGGACTTGATTCTTAATTGATGAATAGTACAAAATATCTAAAATGTGGGCAAGTAGTTAGGTCAAAAAACGGCAGAGACATGGGTAAAGTCTTTTTAGTAAATAAGATTATTGATGATGATTACGTTGAAATAGTTGATGGGAAAAGAAGAACTCTTTTAAAACCAAAAACAAAAAAGATAAAACACCTAGTTGTCTACAAGAGAGTTTTTGAAGAATTTGAAACTAAGGACTTTGGAAAGTATCAATTAAACGATGCTTATATTCGAAGAATCTTAAAGCCCTACTCGGAAATTGAATTAGATAAAAAGGAGGTTTCAATATATGAGTAAAGAAGATATTATTGAAGTACAAGGTAAAGTAAAAGAATCTTTGCCTAATACACAATTTATTGTAGAGTTAGAAAATGGACACCAAATTTTAGCTCACATATCTGGAAAACTCAGAATGAATTATATCAGAATACTCCCAGGAGATACTGTAACAATTGAGATGT
>CAMEGY010000181.1 GCA_945916625.1 uncultured Anaerococcus sp. | reverse complement strand
TTTTTCAATCCTGATGTAGACTTTATTTTAGATATAGGTGGCCAAGATATGAAGGCCATGCACATCAGAGATGGAGTAATTGACTCTATTCAGCTTAATGAAGCCTGCTCTTCTGGTTGTGGATCCTTTTTATCAACCTTTGCTGCATCTGTATCCATGGATGTAGAAGAATTCCAAAAAGAGGCTATAAAATCTAAAAAACCTGCTGACCTTGGCTCACGCTGTACAGTTTTTATGAATTCAAAGGTCAAACAGGCCCAGAAAGAAGGGTCAGAAGTGGCAGATATAGCGGCAGGGCTTTGCTATTCTGTAATCAAAAATGCAATCCAAAAGGTAATCAAAATACGTGATCCAAAGACTCTTGGCGAAAATATAGTAGTCCAAGGTGGAACTTTTTATGGTGATGCAATCCTAAGGGCTTTTGAAATCTTATCCGAAAGAGAAGTTACAAGACCAGAGATTTCTGGCCTTATGGGCGCTATGGGTATGGCCCTAATTTCTAAGGATAAGTCCACAGGCACATCTAATATTTCTAGTCTAAAAGAATTGGAAAACTTCTCCTACGAGCAAAAAAATGCAAGGTGCGGCCTGTGTACAAACAACTGCGGACTAATTATAAATATTTTCTCAGATGGAACAAGGTACATTACAGGAAATAGGTGCGAAAGAGGAGCTGGAGTCAAGCTTGATAAGAGTAAAGACGACCTTAATATGTACAAGTTTAAGTACAATCTCCTCTTTAATAGACAGACACTCGGGGATAAGGCGCGCTTTGGTACAGTTGGAATTCCGAGAGTATTAAATATCTACGAAGATTATCCATTCTGGCATAAATTTTTTACAAGCCTTGGCTTTGATATAGTTCTATCTGATAAATCGACCAGGGAAATGTACGAAAAGGGTATTTCTTCAATTGCATCAGAAACTGCCTGCTATCCAGCCAAATTAAGCCACGGCCATATAGAAAATCTAATCGAGAAAAATCCTGATATGATTTTCTATCCAGCAGTTTTTTATGAATACAAACAATATGATAAGGCCCAAAACCACATGAATTGCCCGGTTGTATCGGGCTATCCAGACGTTATAGAAAATAACGTAGAAGGTCTAAAGGATATAAAATATATGGCTCCCTTTGTCTCTCTTGAAAGTGAAGCCATAATCAAAAAGAGAATGGTAGAAGTCTTTGAAGGCTATGAACATAATGGCAATGTCCTAAGCAAAAAGCACATAGAAAATGCTGTTAAAGCCGCTTGGGCAGAAGAACAAACCTACCATGATCAAATCCGTGCCAAGGGCAAAGACCTAATAGATTTTGTAGATAAAAATGATCTTAATGCCATAGTTTTAGCAGGTAGACCTTATCACATAGACCCAGAAATCAACCACGGAATAGCAGACCTTATAGAATCTATGGACATTCCTGTCTTATCAGAAGATGCTGTAGCCTACAATGCGGGAGACCTTGATAATAAGCTAAGGGTCCTTGACCAATGGTCCTATCATGCAAGGCTTTATAGGGCAGGCCAGTATGTAGCAGAAAATAAAAATCTCCAGCTAATCCAGCTAAATTCTTTCGGTTGCGGTCTAGATGCTGTTACAACCGACCAGGTTGAAGATATCCTAAAGGCGAGTGGCAAAATCTATACCCTATTAAAGATAGATGAGATTTCAAACCTTGGAGCAGTCAAGATTAGGATTAGATCTTTACTCGAGGCTCTCAACCAAAAGAGGATAGAAGGAATCGAATTTGAAACCACTTCCCTTGATGAAATCTATGACAATCCAGAATTTAGTAAGGAAATGAGGGATGATGGCTTTACCATCCTTGCCCCACAAATGGCCAGAGAACACTTCAGGATAATGGAAGGAGCCTTCAAGGATTCTCCATATAAAATAGAATTTCTAAATAAGATCGATAAGGATGTTATAAATGAAGGTCTAAAATACGTAAATAACGACTCTTGCTATCCTTCAATTACAGTTGTGGGCCAAATGATGGAAGCTGTCAATTCTGGCCGTTATGACACAGATAAGCTAGCTCTCTTAATGACCCAAACAGGAGGCGCTTGTAGGGCGTCTAACTATGTAGGCTATATCAGAAAGGGCCTAAGGGATGCAGGCTATCCAAATATACCTGTAATTGCCTTATCTGCACAAGGAATAGAAAAAAGTCCAGGTTTTGACCTAGTTGCCTTCAAAAATATTCCCCTTATCAAAAAGATGCTCAGAGCAATCCTTCTAGGAGATTTGATAAATAGGATGGCCAATGCAACAAGACCTTATGAAATTGAAAAAGGCGAGACAAATAAACTTAAGGAAGAATGGATAAGAAGACTTACAGAAGAAATTGGAACTATGGACAGGAGATCTTATAACAAGGTCGTAGAAGAACTTGTAAGAGACTTTGACCAAATTCCTGTTTGCCACAAGGATATACCAAAGGCAGGCATAGTTGGGGAAATTCTTGTAAAATTCCTCCCAGAAGCCAACAACCACCTCCAAGACGTCCTAGAAGCTGAGGGTGCGGAGGTAATTGTCCCTGACCTAACAGACTTCTTTATGTACTGTATGAAAAACTCAGAACTAAAGAAGGATTTGTATGGCAAACCTTCAATAAATGCAAGTCTGTCTCGTATGGTAATAAATTTTATAGAAAACTACAGAAAGCCAATTAGAAAGGCCCTTAGGGCAAGTGAACACTTCGAAGAGCCTGTCTATATAGACGATATAGCAGAATATGCAAGCGAGGTTACAAGTCTGGGTAATCAAGCTGGTGAAGGTTGGCTACTTGCAGGCGAGATGGTTGAGCTAATCAAGCAAGGCGCACCAAATATTGTCTGCATCCAGCCCTTTGGTTGTCTTCCAAACCATATAACCGGCAAGGGTGTTA
>CAMEGY010000180.1 GCA_945916625.1 uncultured Anaerococcus sp. | reverse complement strand
TTTAAAAATGTTAAAGTTTTCTAACCCGTATAGTCACCAATTTATCAATCTTTGAGGGCTTTGTAAAATAATTGTAAACTTAATTTTTTATTCGATTAAATGTAAAAAAACTTAGAAGTTAAAAGAAAAAGGCCCTAAATTATTTAAGGCCTTATGGTTCAATTATTGATTTTCTTCTATAAATTTATTTATCAACTCGACTACTTCATCTTTAAATGAGTCATCTCCTGCATAGCCTACAACAAGATTACCATGCTCTTTTACTTTGCCAACAACCATAAGATTTCTATATAGCTTATTTTCCCCGGTGCCTTGATATCTCATGTCTGTGATAATTCCAATAATCATCCTCGGAAAATCAATTCCATGATCTAGTTCAAATTCTCTCATTACCCCATGGGCCATTATTTCTGCACTAACTCCATCGTCTATTGTAAGTCCGTCTAAGTTTGCTATCAAAATATTAGATTCTTTTAGATGTGCTGTATCTGCTTGTGATATTTTTATGTCAGTGATAATTGCGTCGTTATTTTTTTTATCATTAATATCTGCATTTCTTTGTGGTACATATAGGTCTAGGTCAGTATTTGCCTCAATAAAGCTTGCTAAATCTTCCGTCCACCTAAACATCGCATCATTAAAGAAATGACTAGCTAAATATCCTTTCAATATTTTCTCCTTAAAAACTTCTGCCAGCTCCGCCTCCACCAGATGAGCCTCCTCCTCCGGAGAATCCTCCACCTGAAGAACCGCCGCCAAATCCTGAGCCTCCTCCCCATGATCCCCACGAAGAGTCGTTCCTTGATGACCAACCTGGGCCATATCTTGGGTAACCATATCGTCTGCGTCTTCTAAATCCTCCGCCACCTCCATAATTATTGTTGTTATTTATAATATTAGATACTATTATAAATACAACAATTATGAAAATGATAGTTCCTAGAGATATACCACTTTCACTATAAGAGTCACTGAGCTGTTCCTGATAGGGTGTGTAATCTTTTTCTAGCTCAATTTCATACTCTGCGGCAATTTCTCCAACAACAGCATTAAACCCTTCATTTAAGGCTTGTGAATAATCTCCTTCCCTTAATTTATCCATCATGAAGTTATCAATTATCCTACCAACCTTACCATCATTGAGTCTACCTTCTATACCGTACCCAGTGATAATGTTTACCTGGTTTTTGCCTTTTTCTTCTGATTTTAGAAGAAGGATTAGAACGCCATTTTTATTCTTTTGGTCACCTATCTTCCAAGCATTAAAGATTTCAGTTCCATAATAAGATCCTTCTAAGCCTTCTGGATTATTTAGAATCATTACAATTACTTGGCTCCCTGTTTTCTCTTCTAATTGCCTGTTTGTTTTGTTAATATTTTCTTTTGTATTTTGATCTAAGACATTTAATTCATCAAGATAGTAGTTTTCTGTTGGGCTCGGAATGCTAGCATAGGAATTTATATGAAAAAGGCATATAAACACTACTATTAACAGCCAAAGCCTATTAAATTTTGCCTTTCTCATAATCTTAACTCCTAGTTACCAAAGTCTACTTTTGGTGCATCTTGTGCACTAGCATCTGCCTGGAAGTATTCTGCTGGGTCATAACCTGTAAATTTAGCAATTAAATTTGTTGGGAATTTCTTTATATCGGTATTATAAGATTGTACAGCTTCGTTATAATTTTTTCTTTCTGTTGAAATCCTGTTTTCAGTTCCAGCAAGTTCATCCATTAATTGTACAAACTGTGTGTCAGCCTTAAGTTCTGGATAGGCTTCTACTACTACATTTATATCTCCAATAGCCCTTGTAAGTTCTTCGTTTGCTTCTGCAAGCTCTTGTGGGCCTTCTGCATTTTGGATACCTGCCCTTGCATTAGTAACTTTTGTAAGTGTTTCTGATTCATGGTCAGTATAGCCTTTTACAGTACTTACTAAGTTTGGTATCAAATCAGCCCTTCTTTGCACAACGTTTTGTACCTGTGCATAAGCCTGATTTACATTTTCACGACTTGCAGCAAGCCTATTGTAGGTTGGTACAATCATAATTAGTCCTATAACAATAATTGCAATTATTGCAACTATAAGACCGAACGCACCTGATCTTTTCTTATTATTTATCATTTTTCCCTCCTAAGTTATCTCTTGTATTATTTATACCCATTTAATATAATTACCTTATTATTTATGAGGGATTTTTTCACATCTATAATTCTCTGATTTGAAGATCCTCTAAATTTTAAGCTAAGGTCCTTAAGTTCTTCGATAAATTCCCCATCGACAAGGACATCAATCTCTTCTAAGATTTTTCTTGCAATTTTCATATTTACTAAGTCCTCAAATACAAATCCAGTGTAAATCCAAATACTTTTATCGACTTCTTTTTTTATATTTCTAAGAGCTTTAAGCAGGCCAAGAGGATTTTCGAAGGGCTCTCCACCTAAAACTGTAAGACCTTCTACTTGTTTTAATTTAAGATATGAAATAACTTCTCTTTCAGCATCTTCATTCCATTTCTTGCCATGATTAAAATCCATATAATCTGTATTAAAACAATTTGGGCAATTCCTATCACAACCCGTAAGGAAAAAAGTGGTCCTGATACCAGGACCATTAGCTACATCGTATTTTCTAATTTGTGCGTAATTCATATGTGAAGCACTCTCGCTTTTATCTCTTTTGTTCTACCTTCATTCCAGAAATTTTCTCCAAGATAACCGCAAGTCCTTCTTACTACAGTAAGGGTTGCCCTATCATGGTTGTCACAATTTGGACAATACCACTCATTATCATCATCTAGGAGTATCTCACCATCATAACCACAATTTCCGCAATAATCGCTTTTTGTATTAAATTCTGCGTATTGGATGTGGTCATAGATATATTCGATCATAGTTAAAACT
>CAMEGY010000179.1 GCA_945916625.1 uncultured Anaerococcus sp. | reverse complement strand
ATAGACGAGTAAGAAAGGAGGTTTTACAAGGTGGACAAAAAGCAAAAAAGACAAGAGCAAAAGCTCAAACTAAGACAAAAGGCACTCAAAGAACAAAAAAGAAACCTAAAGAAAAACAAGTACAGTCCCGAGAAAAAGAAGACTAAGGGCAGTTTACTGGATATTATCTTCAAGAGAGAGAAAAAGCGATTTACCGTTGAAGATACCATTCCCTATTTACGAATGTTAAAAAACGGGATTTGTCAGGTCGATGAGAAAAGATACAACAAGACCATCGCCTTTCAAGATATTAACTATCAGTTGGCACTGGAAGAAGATCGAGACTTAATCTTCAATCAGTTTGCCAACTTTTTAAATTCCTTTGATCCGAGCGTATCGGTTCAGCTCTCCTATGTAAACCAATTAGGAAGAAATCAGGAAATGGAAGATGCGATAAAAATTCCAGATAAGGGTGATGATTATGATGAGATTAGGCTAGAGTTTAGAAATATGCTGAAATCCCAATTGGCTAAGGGAAATAATGGACTTAAAAAATCCAAGTACATTACCTTTACGGTAGAAGCGGATAAGTTGGAACAGGCCGTTGCCATGTTAGAACGACTGGAAATAGACATTTTGTCTAATTTTAAGAGCATGGGTGTCAGAGCCGAATCCTTAAATGGCGAAGAACGATTAAAACTTCTTCATAATATGCTCAATCCCGATAAACGATTTGATTTTTCCTATGAGGACTTAAAACCTAGAGAATCAACAAAAAATAGGATTGTTCCCGATGAGTTTAACTTTACGCCAAGCAAGTATTTTAAGTTTGGAAAATACATTGGAGCAGTCAGTCACTTTCAGATTTTGGCAAGTGAACTATCGGATAGAATGCTTGCAGAGTTTTTAGACATTGAAGATAACATCAATATTTCATTCCATATCCAAGCTATTGACCAATCAGAAGCCATTAAGATGGTTAAAAGAAAAAATACAGACATCGATAAGATGCGTATTGAAGAGAATAAGAAAGCAGTTAGAAGTGGCTATGATATGGATATCTTACCATCAGATTTAATTACCTATGGTGAAGACGTTAAAAATCTTTTGAAAGACTTACAGACAAGAGATGAGAGAATGTTTTTAGTAACAATTGTCTATATGAACTTTGCAAGGACGCTTCAAAAGCTAGATACAACTATTGCTCAGATTAGTTCTATTGCTAACAAACATAACTGTAAGTTAAAGAAACTAGATCACCAGCAAGAGCAGGGACTAGTAAGTATTTTGCCACTTGGTGTTAACCAGATTGAAATTGAAAGAGGGCTAACAAGTTCATCAACAGCGGTCTTTATCCCCTTTACAACAGAAGAGCTATTCATTGATTCAAAAAATAGTCTCTATTATGGACTTAATGCCTTAAGTCATAACCTCATTATGGCCGATAGGAAGCTTTTAAAGAATCCTAATGGGCTTATTCTAGGAACACCTGGTTCAGGTAAATCCTTTTCAGCCAAAAGGGAGATGGCCAATGCCATTTTAGTTACAGACGATGATGTGATTATCTGTGATCCAGAGGGCGAATATGGAAGTCTTGTAGAAGAATTTAATGGTAAGGTTATTAAAGTCTCATCGAAATCTAAAGACTACCTCAATCCCCTAGATATCAATATGAACTATGGTGATGGGGATGCACCACTTAAGGATAAGGCCAACTTTATTATGTCTCTTTTAGAGCTGGTTGTCGGTGGCAGTGGTTTAACGGCCGCTGAAAAGTCGGTTATTGATAGGTGTCTTCCGAAAATTTACGAGAAATACTTTGAAGACCCTAAACCTGAAAATATGCCGATTCTTCAAGACCTTTACGATATGCTAAGAAAGCAAGAGGAAGCGGTGGGCAGAAAACTGGCGACCGAGATGGAAATCTATGTCACTGGCTCACTCAACGTCTTTAATAACCACTCCAATGTGGATCTAAATAAAAAGTTACTCTGCTTTGATATCAAGGAACTAGGGACTCAGCTTAAAAAGATTGGCATGTTAGTTATCCAAGACCAAGTTTGGAATAAGGTCTCTCAAAATAGAGGAAATAGAGCAACCAGATACTACATCGACGAGTTTCACTTGCTTCTAAAAGAAGAGCAAACCGCTCAATACTCGGTTGAAATCTGGAAAAGATTTAGAAAGTGGGGCGGTATTCCAACAGGGATTACCCAAAACGTGAAAGATTTATTGGCCAGTCAAGAGATTGAAAATATCTTTGATAATACGGACTTTGTGCTTATGCTTAACCAAGCACCTGGCGACCGAGATATCTTAGCCAATAAACTTAAAATTTCATCACCTCAGCTTAGATATGTTACAAACTCCAATGCAGGAGAGGGATTAGTTTTCTTTGGTAATACCATTGTTCCCTTTGTAGACAAATTCCCGAAAGATACCATTTTGTATCAGAAGATGACCACTAAGCCTGAAGAGGTTAAAGATGAGTAAGAAAAGAAAGAAGAGTTTTGATGAAAAGCTGAGGTTAAGCAAGGAAAAACAAGATGGCAGTCAAATTATCATCGAAGATTCTAAATTAAAGCATGGCGACGATTATCGAGAAAAAATCATTAGAGACAACGAGCGTTTCCAAGATAAGTTCCAAGAAAGGCAAAGTAAAAGATATATAACGGAAATAGCCAACGAGAAGGAAGGAAAGTCAAGCAATCGAAGATATAAGTTGGTGGAAGAAAAAGTTCAAGAGCAAGTAGAAGCTCAAAACTTTAATCATGGGGTAGCTGATACTCCAACTGAAAAATCAAATCAAAAAAATCCACTCACTTATGAGGAAAGAGTAATTCAGGAAGCAAAAGACAGTCCAAAATCAAATAACAGTATGAAGCCAAAAGCAGACTCCCAAGTGAAAACACAAGAGTCTGTTTTT
>CAMEGY010000178.1 GCA_945916625.1 uncultured Anaerococcus sp. | reverse complement strand
TGCTAAACGACCTAAAAGAAAGAGGAGACTGACTCTGACCTTTCAAAGCCCTATATAATGGAAGCTAAAAAGAGAGATAAAATTGACTGGGATTTTCTTAAATCCCTTTTCGAAGACAAGATGAGGGAGATAAACTACCTGGGCCTAGATATCCTAAGGGTCCAGACACATCTCCTTAGCCTTTCTGACTTTGATAGGCTTGTAAGCCTTGCTCAAATCCGACCTTGGTGGGATACAATCGATGTTATCGATACCATAATAGGTAGCCTTGGCCTTATAGATAGTGGTTTTGAAGAGAAAATCTTAGAACTTTCAACAAGCGATAATTTCTGGCTCAGGCGAATTGCAATCGGCCACCAGAGAAAATACAAGGATAAAACAAGGACTAATCTTTTAGCAAAAATTATCAAAACTAATATACAAATCCCTACCCAAACTAAAGATGAGAAATTTTTTATAGAAAAATCCATCGGTTGGGCTCTTAGAGAATATTCTAAGACCAATCCTAGTTGGGTAAGGGATTTTTTAGATGAAAATATGGACGAAATGCCGGCCTTATCTAGGAGAGAAGCCAGTAAATACTTGTAATAGTAATTGCTTTTTAGAAATAATAATTAATATCTAATATTTCTAAAATAGATGTTGTAAAATTTCAAATCTATGATAAAATATTAACAAATGGAGGATTTTATGAAAAAGAAGACAAATAAACTAGGATACTCAATCTTTTCGCTAGCCCTAGCCCTAAGCCTACCGCTAAATGCTAGCGCTACTGAAAACCTTACAAAACCAGAAAATACAACAGAACCAACAAACCAAGTAGACCAAGTAGAAGAGGCAAATCCTACAGAAGATACTAATTTAATTACAGAAGAAGACATAGACACGACCACAACAGAAACACCAGCGCCAGTACAAATACAAAATCCAGCGCCTGTTTCAAGTCCAGTCATTAGACAGACTCTCCCAGAAGATAAAAACGAGAACTACATAAGCCAAAAAGGCAATGAAGCTGAAAACAAAGAAAGACCATTCAAGGTCAACGTTCACGATATCTTAAATCCAGAATCTAGACTCAAAAAAGAGCAAATAGGAGTAACAAACCACTTCACACTCAACTACGGACTAGGTATAGTTGGCGACGGCCTAAATAAAGAATACACAATTTCATTTTTTGCCCTCAAAGATAGCCAAATCGAGTCGCTAAACCTAAAAAATTACATCGCTGACGGTGTAGTTACAACAGAAGGTGACAAAAGAGAAAAAGAAACAAAAGAAATAGAAAATGACGACTACAAGGGCTATGTAATCAAGACAAAAATCACAAACACAGGCTCCGTGGCACTAGATGTCAAATTTGACGAAAAAGCTGAACCGGGCGACTACTCCCTCTACTACCTAGTAGAAATGGGCGGAGAAAAAGTCCTTGGTAAGATTGATATCAAAATCGAAAGAGCTGACAAATATGATTTCTTTGTATCAAGAGACGAGGTTGTAAGAGCCTATGAAAACTACAAGGAAGAAAAGGTAAATCCTTTTTTAAATCTTCCATTCTCAAAATACCTACTTAATGACACAGAAGATGATAAAAACCTATCAGACTACGTCGATGCTAAAAAAACTAACGAAGATGACAAAATCCTAAAAATTAGCTACATCGATCCAACATCAGATGAAGAAAAAGTAGAAGTTATTGACAATGCAGAAGAATACAAGATCCCTGCAAATTCACTTGCAAAACTAGAAGTAGTAGATAAGGCAGAAGGTGATGACCTAATCAAGTCATCAGATGTCAAAACTGATGAAAATACAGATTCTAAAAAGGCAAACAATGAAGTAGGCCTTACCGGCGAACACGGAGAGATCACAAGCCTAATAAGCCTATTAAATACTCAAACTAATAAGATTAACTCTACAATAGCAGACGTAGAAGCAGATCTTAAAGAATCTAAAGATAATAAAGAAGAACAAGAAAAATCCTCTGAAAAGCCTAAAGCAGAAACTAAAAAAGAGGAGATAAACCAAAAATCAAGCCATACTGAAGATGAACTCAAAAAAGCTATGGCCCACATAGATGGACTTCTAGAAGAAAAGAAAAGATCAATTCTCTTTGTAAATGATAACTACGACGAAACAGAAGCGGAAATAATTGGCCTATCTATGATCCTAAGGGAACAAACAGAAAAAATCGAAACCCTAATCCAACAAGCCCTACTAGACAACGAGCTAGACAGCCTTGAGGAATTAGAAAAGAAAAATCCTGACCAAGCAAACGAGGAATACAAGAGACTAGCAAATCTTCTAAAACAAGCGGAAGATACCACAGACAGGGCAAACGAAAAACTAATCGAACTGGATGAAATAAACCAAGCGGACCTAAATACTAATCCACTAATTAGAGCAAAAAAAGGCGAAAAAGTAGCAGTGCTTAACCTTGGCGAGCTTACACCAATCACAAGGATAGACGACCTAACCCACGACTCACCAAATGAAAGTGAAAGAGATTTCTCCAAAAATCTCGAACAAAAAGTAGCAAGAGCAGTCAAAAAGGTCGAAACAGTTACCCTTACAAAAGACGACGACGAAAAAGCTAAGGAGAGTCCTAAGACAGAAGATAAAAAAGAAGACGAAAACAAAAATGTTATCGTAGTGGACAAAGACGCCAAAGAAGCAGACAAAAAAGACGACAAAGACCAAAAAGCAAACAAAAACCTAAGCCTACCTATATTTGAAAGATACCTTAGGAGACTTAAAGGAAGGAAATAAGCAAAGCTAAATAAGAAGGGGATTGCCCTATGAGCAAGTCCCCCTTTTTATGCATTTGTTGATACTCTTTTCATGGTTGATTCAAACCCAAGCTTTTTCTATACCTTAACAAATTATTTATTCAAAATTTTTTGGTTCTATAATAAATCGTGTTGGTAGAAGTAA
>CAMEGY010000177.1 GCA_945916625.1 uncultured Anaerococcus sp. | reverse complement strand
ACCAAGACCACAAACTCCTTATCATTTATATCTAAATCCCTTTCTTTAACAGCTTTGTAGCCGTTGTCATATACTTTTGAAACATTTTCTAATTTTACTCTTGCCATTTTATCCTTTTACCGCTCCTGTCGTTAAACCTTTTACCATGTTCTTTTGGGCAAACATAAATATTATCAGTGATGGCACCATACAAACTACAACTCCTGCTATCATCAGTAGCATGGACTGGGCATCAGCTGAGTTTAGCATGGAAATACCAATTTGTACCGTCCTATAGCTATCTGATCCTGTTATTAATAGGGGCCACATGTACATATTCCAAGCCCCCAAAAATGATTGGACCGAAAGTGCACCTATAGTTGGTTTTGATAGGGGAATTAGGATTCTAAAGATAAAACCTAAATCACTTGCCCCATCAATTTTGCTTGCCTCATATATTTCCATAGGAAAGGACTTAAAGGCCTGCCTAAATAGGAATATCCCCATAGCACTTGTTAAATAGGGTGCGACAAGTCCAAAAAAAAGAATCGGTAAAGCCCCAACCTGATATCATAAGGAAGTTTGAAATTATGGTTGTCTCTCCCGGTATCATTGTTGTAGCCATGATTATGGCAAATAAAAGTCCCTTTTTCTTAAAGTTTAAAAAATGAAGGGCAAAGGCAGCAAAAATTGCTGTGAAGGTTTGAAATACTGTTATAATCATAGAAACTATCAGAGAGTTTAGTATATATCCTTCTATAGGGGCAATTTTAAATACATCCCTGTAATTAACTAGGGTTGGCTTTGCTGTGAAAAATGTTTTATTATATAATTCATGGCCTGGTTTTACACTCATAACAAAGGCGTAAATTATCGGAAACAAAACAAAGATTACCAGAATAATGTTTAGTACAAGCCTAAGGGCAGTGGACTTGTTCATTTTCTTTTTCTTTGATTTTTCTATATTTTTTTCTCTCGAAAAAACTTTTAGGCTTCTACTTGTTTGCATCTTTAGCTCCGTTTGTCCTAAATGCCAGAATCGTAAGAATCATCACTATAAAAAATAAGATTACAGATTCTGCTGAGGCATAGCCGTACCTGTAGTTCATGAAGGCATTTTTGTATATATCATGAACTATTACGTTGGTTGCCTCTCCCGGACCACCTTGGGTTAGAAGTTTGATCTGCCCAAATGATTGGAAGGCATTTATGATATTTGTTACGACTATAAAAAACATTATCGGCCTGACTGATGGTAGGGTGACATGCCTAAATTGGTTGAAAGAATTCGCCCCATCAATAGATGCCGCTTCATATAAGCTGTCATCTATGCCAGCAAGCCCTGACGTGAAATATAAAAAATTAAGGCCCGAATTTAGCCATGCTGTGAGGACTCCTACACTTAGCAAGGCCCATTTTGGATCTGCCAACCAATTGATATTTGTTTTTAGGATTATATTTAAAATTCCAACAGATTGGTTCAGCATTACACCAAAGACTAGAGCCATACCCGATGAAGCAATGGCTATTGGCAAAGAATATGCGGCCGAAAAAAGTCTTATAAACGGGAAATTTACCCTGCATAATAAGGCAGTGGCAAATCCTAGAAGAATGCCGATTGTTACCACTATTATTACATATACAAAAGTCACCTTCATGCTATTCCAAAATGCTGGTGACGATAGAAGATTTGAATAATTTTCAAGTCCAATAAAAAGGGTATTGGCCCCCATATTATCCGTTGCGTACAGACTACGGATTACAGTCTGTACGAATGGATAAAAGACAAATACCACTAATAGAGCCAATGCCGCTAGCATGTAGAAATAGGCCTCATCATTCTATTTTTTCATCTTTAGTTTACCTTATTGTATGATTCTAGGGCAGCGTCAATTTCTTCTGCCATTTTTTTGCTAGCTTCTTCTGGGCTTAGCTTATCATTTAGCATCTCTTCTATATACTTTTCTATTATTTGGCGAGACTCTTGGAATACTGTTGCAAGGGCTCCTTGGTCTTCTGGGCTTGAGTCGTGAAGCTGATTAATAGCTGTTTCAAATTGTGGAGATTTTTCGATAAGTTCTTTGAATTCTTCTGTATCAAGAACACCTTTATTTACTGGGAAATAACCTGTATTTGCATTCCAATATGTTTGAGAATCCACGCTTACCAAAAACTTGATAAAGTCCCAAGTTCCCTGCATTTTGTCTTCATCTCCAGAATCAAGCGCATATAAGGAAGCTCCACCTATTGATACTCCGTTACTATCGCTTGCCATTACTCCTGGGAAATATGCAGTACCAACTTCAAACCTATCTCCAACTTCTGATAGGATTTGGGCAAGGGAAGCAGTTGATGCAAATGTCATAGCACTTGTACCAGCCTTAAATTCTGGGCTTCCACCTTGCTTGCCAACATTTGGTGCAATTCCTAAATCCTTTAGTTCTTTCCATTCTTTAAGGACATTTGTAACACCAACATTTTCATCAAAAACTGTTTTGGTTGGGTTGGCCTTTCTACCATTTCCCTTATCAAAAATATCTAGGCCTTGCTTAGACATAAATTGCTCGACCCACCAACCATAAACATTCATAGAAATCGGCATATCTGTCACACCACTATCCATAAGTTTCTTGCCAGTTTCTTTCATTTCTTCTAATGACTTTGGAACTTCTACACCAGCTTCATCAAACATATCCTTGTTGTAGTATAGAAGTGGTGTCGAAGAGTTAAATGGCATAGAATTTAATTTGCCATCAACTGTGTAATAGGCTAACAAATTTTCTTCTAATTGGCTGGTATCATAATTATCTTGATCTACAAAATCTTGGATTGGCTTTATTAGGCCAGAATCTATCATATATCTGGTGCCAAGATCAAAGACTTGGACAAGGTCTGTGCCTACAGCCTTACCTGGCGCTGATGACCTAAGGTGTGTAAGGGCATCGTCATATTCACCTTGGAATGGAGCTTTT
>CAMEGY010000176.1 GCA_945916625.1 uncultured Anaerococcus sp. | reverse complement strand
TTTTATACAAAAATAGTTTTGCGAAAACTTTTCCTAAAAGTTTTCCTTCATCTTTTTGATTTGATCTCTAAGTCTAGCAGCCCTTTCAAAGTCAAGCTCCTCAGCCGCCTTATACATTTCGCTTTCCATATTTATTATTATTGTTTCTATATCTTCTCTGTTAAATTCTTCGATTTCAGCTTCTTCGGCTTTTTTGGTGATTTGGATTATTTCGCCGATGTTTTTCTTGATTGTGGTAGGGGTTATCCCGTGTTTTTCGTTGAATTCTTCTTGGATTTTTCTCCTACGTTCTGTTTCGTCTATGGCTCTTTTCATCGATCCCGTAATGGTATCACCATACATGATTACATGGCCTTCTGAGTTTCTTGCGGCTCTTCCTATGGTCTGGATTAGAGAGGTTTCACTTCTTAGGAAGCCCTCCTTGTCTGCATCTAGGATTGTAATTAAGCTTACTTCTGGTATATCAAGACCTTCTCTTAGAAGGTTGATTCCAACAAGGACGTCAAATTTACCCAGTCTTAAGTCCCTTATGATTTCTGATCTTTCTATGGTTTTGATATCTGAGTGGAGGTATCTTACCTTGATTGATTGCTCCATCAGATAGTCTGTCAAATCTTCTGCCATTTTCTTAGTTAGGGTTGTGACTAGGACTCTTTCTCCCTTTTCTATTGTCTTGTGGACTTCTTCTATTAGGTCGTCGATTTGATTTTCTGTCGGCCTTACTTCCACAATTGGGTCTAGCAGTCCTGTTGGTCTTATGATTTGTTCAACCATTTCCCCCTGGGTTTTATCCATCTCGTATGGGCCTGGTGTGGCTGATACGTAGACAGATTGGTTGACTAGATTTTCAAATTCGTCAAATTTTAGCGGTCTATTGTCAAGGGCTGATGGCAATCTAAAACCAAAGTCTACCAGGTTTTGCTTTCTAGACCTGTCCCCTGCATACATGCCGCCTACTTGGGGAATGGATACGTGACTTTCGTCAACCATCAGAACAAAGTCTTTTGGGAAATAGTCAATCAAGGTATATGGCCTTGATCCCCTTGGCCTTTGTGATAAATGAGCAGAATAGTTTTCTATCCCAGAACAAAAGCCGATTTCCCTTAACATTTCAATATCATATTTGGTTCTCTGCTCAATTCTTTGGGCTTCTAGGAGTTTATTTTCGCTTTCAAATTCCTTTATCCTTTCCTCAAGCTCTTTTTCTATAGAAACTATTGCCTTTTCGGTCTTTTCGCTGGTTGTAGCGTAGTGGCTGGCAGGATAGATATAGGCATGGGAAATTTTTGAGACAACCTTGCCTGTAAGTGGGTCAAATTCAGAAATTTGGTCAATCTCATCTCCAAAAAACTCAAGTCTAATTGCTTTTTGGTCAAAGCCTGCTGGATAAATATCTAAAATATCTCCCCTCGCCCTAAAGCTTCCCCTTTCAAATTCCACGTCATTTCTGACGTATTGGACATCGATTAGCTTTTTCATTACCTCTTCCGGGCTTATTTCCTGGCCAGGACGGAGGGATACGACTAGCTTTTTGTACTCAATCGGATCACCTAGGCCATAGATGCAAGACACACTTGCCACAATTATCACATCTCTTCTCTCAAAAAGAGCCATGGTTGCTGAGTGGCGCATCTTGTCGATTTCATCATTTATCGATGAGTCCTTGGCTATGTAGGTATCTGTCGCTGCCACGTAGGCTTCTGGCTGGTAGTAGTCATAATATGAAACGAAGTATTCCACAGCATTATCCGGGAAAAACTCCTTAAATTCTGTAAACAATTGGTAGGCTAGGGTTTTGTTGTGGGCAAGGACTAGAGTTGGCCTTTGAACATTTTGGATAATGTTGGCCATGGTGAAGGTCTTTCCAGAACCTGTTACACCTCTTAGGATTTGGTCCTTTTTGCCACTCAGGATCCCGTCGCTTAATTTTTTGATTGCCTCTGGCTGGTCGCCTCGAGGTGAGTAGTCGCTTTTTAGTTTAAATTCCATCTTATCCTTCAATCTATTTATAAAAGCTCTTGCTTTTTATTATCAATATATACCCTAGTATTATACTAGTAATTAGACGTTTTTCTATCTTTGAAAGGCCTGTCAAAAAGGCCTTAAGTTTACTATTTTAGTAAATGTGATATAATGAATATGTACTAGGGGTGCAAACTATTTGTTTGCTGAGATCATACCCTTAACCTGATCCAGGTAATGCTGGCGGAGGTAAGTGCAAAGAACCTCCCAGTATTGTGCAAAGGAGGTATTTTTTATATGAATAAGAATAAATGGTCAACAAAAATGCTTACAGAAGCAGGAGTTATGCTAGCCCTTGCCTTTGTATTAGGTCGTATAACCCTATTTAAGATGCCACAAGGTGGATCTATCACAGCAGGTCAAATGATTCCACTTATAGTCTTTGCTATCAGACACGGAGCAGGCCCTGGTATCCTTGTAGGTGCAGTCTACGGTGTACTTGATATGATCTTTGGTGGTTCAATCTACCACCCAGTCCAAGCAATCCTTGACTACCCACTTGCCTACTCTTCCCTAGGCCTTGTAGGATTTTTCTCTAAAGACTTCCTACAAACAAAAGAATTTGCCCCAGTCCTAAAGGGTACTTTCCTGGGAGTCTTTATAAGGTTAATCTGCCACGTCCTAACAGGTGTAATCTTCTTCGGATCATACGCACCAGAAGGCCAAAACGTCTGGGCATATTCTGTTATCTATAACTGTACATTCTTAGGAGTTGAATTTATAATCACAGTTGTAATAATCTACCTACTAAGGAATTATATTACAAAAGATATTGCGAAACTTTAAGCTTACAAAAACATCGGTCATGCCCCAAGGGTATAATGACCGATGTTTTTTTATTCAAGATTAATGGTAGTAAAAACTTTTTAATAAAAGTTTTTATGATTTTCAAAATTTCTCAAGGTGCAAAGCACCGCAGTAGAAATTTATGAAAAACCTTATGTAATTTTTTC
>CAMEGY010000175.1 GCA_945916625.1 uncultured Anaerococcus sp. | reverse complement strand
TATACCAACAAGTAAGAATAAGGTACTCATTTCTTCAAACCACCAGTCCAGATTCATTACACCATAAATCATAATTGGGAAAGCCAGCATAAAGATTACTAGCATACTGATTCTTCTAAAATTGAATGGGGCGGTATTCTCTGGATCATAGCCTTCAAGATATTGGTTCCTAATTCTTGGCATATCTTCAGCTATGATTGATTGTGATGGATCTTCTTTTACTTTTTTAGCATATCTGTAGATATAATACAATGTTATAACTTGGGCTAGTACTAAGGCTATAATCCTGATGGTCATACCTTCTTTAAAGCTAATACCTGCCGCATTACTTGCAACTACAACCGAGAATGCATTGGTTGTAGAAAACATAGTTCCTATTGAAGAACCCATGTAGATTGCTGCAATTGTAACCATAGCATCATAACCAGATGCAAGGAATATAGGCAGCAGTATAGGGTAAAATGCAATAGTTTCTTCAGCTAAACCAAATGTAGTTCCACCGAGAGCAATGATGGATGATATTATTGTAACCATCAAGAATTCCTTACCCTTAGTCTTTCTAGACAAGGCAGCAATACCTGCGTCGAAAGTTCCTGTGGTATTTAGAATTCCTATACATCCTCCAAGAATGAGAACAAAGACAATTATACCAATAGAATCGGCTATACCATCTATTGGAGCTCTAGCTAGGGCCTTGAAACCTTGAGGTTTTTGTTCAAGTTGTTGGTAAGAACCTGGTATAGCAACCGGCTTTTTAATATCTCCCTTAACAAAGTTCTCTAATGGAACTGTTACATTTAATTCATCAAGTAGGTCTTGGCTAGGTTCTAGTGTAGTTTCGCTACCATCACTAGCAATACGTATGAATTGATTATTATCACCATCGTATTGCAACCTATCATAACTACCTGCTGGAATTATATAAGTTAGTATAGATGATAAAATTAATACTATAAACAATACCGTAAAGGCAGATGGAAACCTCATTTTCTTTTTTTCAGTTTTAGTAACATCACTCATGAATAAATTCCTCCTATTTTTTGAAAACGTTATTTATATCAATCATTCTATCACTATGTAATATATTGTCAATTTTTTTATTATTATGATTATCAATGAATATATATTCTATGATTAATACTTAATAATATTCAATTATTAGCAAATACGTTCAATAATTAGAAATATTTAATAAAAACTTGCATTCATAAAAAAACTAGACTAATAATATAAACAAAACGGAATATAAGCTGTAAATTACAGACAACATTCCGCTCTTAAATGTTATTAACTTTATGCATATTTATACATATGCTCATAAACTGTGCCTAAGAAGTCATCTTTTGGAGGGCTTCCATATTCCTTATCAGGATCTCATTTCGGCCTATTATTTCTATTAGGCCCATCTTTTCAAAGCTAGATAGCTTTCTTGATAGGGTTTCTCTTACGATTCCTGAATAAGATCCGAGTTCTTCGCGGCTTAGGTGGCTTGTTACTAGGACTCCTTCTTTTTTGACTATTCCTACATCATCTGCTAGGTCTAGTAGGAGTTTGGCTACCTTCATGTCAGCGTTTTGGGTAGATAGCCTGTCTATGAGGTCTTCGCTCCTTCTTATTCTCTTAAATGACTGGTCTAATATCTTTATTAGGACCTTGTTATTTTGTTTGAGAATATTTTCAAAGTCAGTTTTGGAGATTATTAATAATTTTGTCTTGGTTAGGGCTTTGGCCTCATACATATAATTTTCCTGGGTTAAGAGGTTGTGGGCTCCCACAAAGTCTTCTTCGCCATAGATATATAAGATCTGCTCCCTACCATCTGATAGGTAGGTTGATATTTTGATAAAACCTTCTAGGATGATATACATAAAATCGGCCTTATCATTGAAGGAAAAGATGACATCTCCCTTCTTATACATTAGGACTTGGGGTCTATACCTAAATCGCGATAACTCTTCATCTGTAAGATAGGCTAAGAGGCTTTCTTCGTTTTCTTTGTAGTTTTTCATTTTATACTCCTACAAAGATTTTAACATATTATTAGCATAGATTTCAAAGTCTTTTGCTTTCTCTTTATTCATAGCCTCCATATTTTTTATCCTGTATTCCTTATTGAGTTCTTTATATTTATCAATTCCCATCTTATGGTAGGGAAGGATTTCTATCTTGTCGATGTTTTTCTTTAGGGGTTTTACAAAGTTTACGAGTTTTTCCATATCTTCTAAGGTGTCGGTGACAAAGGGCATCATTACATGCCTTATCCAGACCCTGGTATCGGTTTTTTTAATGGATTCCATAAATTTTATGAGTTTGTCTTGGTGATTTTTGGTAATTTCATTAAAAAAGTAAGGGTCGTAGTGTTTGATATCGAGCAAGATTAGATCAGCTTCTTTTGCTATCTGATCGTAGTATTTTATATCTCCAACACCTGAAGTGTCTACTGATACATGGATTTTTTCCTCATGTAGGGCCTTTATTGAATCAAGGACAAATTCCCCACTTGCGAGGGGCTCTCCTCCTGAGATTGTAACTCCTCCCCCATTTTTATAGTAAGGTTTCATCCTCTTTGCCCTTTTTACAATCTCATCTACTGTAATATCCCTACCATAGTCCATAGATTGGGTGTCAGGATTATGGCAAAAAACACATCTTAAGGGACAGCCAGAAAGGAAAAACACTGTCCTTATACCAGGTCCATCTAATAAGCCCATTGTTTCTATCGAATGTAATTTTGCCATAAGTCCTCCTTTATTTTTGTACTATTTTAAATAATTATTGTTGGTTGTGGAAGGTTCTTTCTAGAACTTCTCTCTTTTGTTCGTCTGTAAGTCTGTTGAAGTGAACTGCATAGCCAGATACCCTAATTGTAAGGTTTGGGTATTTTTCTGGGTTATGGTAGGCATCTAGGAGTTTTTCCCTTTGAAGAACGTTGACATTTAGGTGGAAGGCATCTTGGCTGAAGTATCCATCCATGATATT
>CAMEGY010000174.1 GCA_945916625.1 uncultured Anaerococcus sp. | reverse complement strand
GGTTCATTAATAGAATCTGAAGCTGGATGGGGTTCGGAATCATTTTATGGCTACGGCAAACTTTGCCCTACAATCTTTACCTACTTTGGTGTAAGAAACGAGGAAAAGGGAATTGTTGCAGGAGCCCACACAGATAAATTTGACCTTGATGAAGAAGGAATTGAATACGGACTAGGCCTAGCCCTAAAATTTGCCGTAGATTTTTTGAAAGAGAGTAGTAAATGATAGAGTTAAAAAATGTAACTGTAGACTTCGATGGCCTAAAGGCTGTAAATGATGTAAGTTTTAGGATAGAAGAGCAAGATACCTACGGGATTGTAGGCTTCTCTGGAGCAGGAAAATCAACCTTAGTAAGGACGATTAACCTCCTACAAAGACCAACAACAGGAGAAGTCCTAATAGACGGAGAAAATATCCTAGATCTATCAAACAAAGAATTAAGGGAGAGAAGAAAAAAGATTGGCATGATTTTCCAACACTTCAACCTCTTAAATAACCTTACAGTCCTTGATAATGTAATCTTTCCCATAAAAAAGGATAAGAGTCTAACAAAAGAAGAAAAAAGAGAAAAAGCCCTGGACCTTCTAGAAACTGTAGGAATAAGGGATAAGGCAGACTCTTACCCATCAGAATTATCAGGTGGCCAGCAGCAAAGATGTGCAATTGCAAGAGCTTTGGCCTCTGATCCAGAAATTCTTCTTTGCGATGAGGCGACAAGCGCCCTTGACCCAAAGACAACCAAGCAAATCCTAAAACTTCTAAAAGAACTGAATAATAAACTTAGGCTAACCATAGTAATAATCACCCACCAAATGGAAGTTGTAAAAGGTCTTTGCAACAAATGTGCGGTCATGCAGGATGGAAAGGTAGTAGAACACGGCTCAACCCTTGATATATTCTCAAAGCCACAAAATAGCTTGACTAGGGAATTTGTTGAAACATCCACAAACACTGCAGAAACCATAGAAGAGGTCAAGTCCAATATCGGCATCCTCGGGGACGATGAAATACTTGCCAAAATTTCTTACCTAGGTCAATCAACCACCCAACCAATTATTAATGAACTATATGAAATATACAAGGTTAAGACAAATATCTTGGCAGGAAATATCGAATTTATCAATGGTACAGCAGTAGGCAACCTAATTGTCACCCTAAAGGGAGACGATGATAAAATCAACCAGGTAAAAGAATACTTAAGAGAAAAAGAAACTGAATTAGAAATATTAGGAGGTAAGGATGGAATTTTTTAGCTACTCCCTATCAATCAAAGACAGGATTATAAGCGACTTTAAAACCACCCTCTACATGTTATTTATATCTGCAATCCTTGCAGGTCTCTTAGGGCTAATCCTAGGAGTCATAATGGTAGTAACAGATAAGGGGAGGATTTTAGAAAATAAAATAATCTACAATATCCTAGATAAGCTAACAAACTTATTTAGAGCCATACCTTTCGTAATCCTACTTGCACTTATTGCACCCTTTACAAAGGCAATCATAGGCACAAGGATAGGAGCGACAGCGGCAATTGTCCCACTTACTCTTTCGACAGTACCATTTTTTGCAAGGCAGGTTGAACAAGCCCTAGCAGATGTAGACGGTGGAAAAATCGAGGCTGCAGAGGCCATGGGACTTGGGCCTATCGGGATAATCACTAGAGTCTACCTAAGAGAAGGCCTTCCAAGCCTAATCAGAGCATCATCAATTACCCTTATATCACTCCTTGGACTAACTGCAATGGCAGGAACAGTAGGAGCCGGAGGTATTGGTGACCTAGCGATTGCAATGGGTTATCAAAGATATAAGGATGATGTAGTAATTGTATCGGTAGTTTTAATCTTAATTGTAGTCTACCTCATCCAAGGTATAGCAAATTACCTAATAAGGAAGACTAGTCATTAGGAAATAATCTCAATAGAGACTTATAATAAATGTTGGATTGTTTCAAAAAAATTTAAGGAGAAAAAAATGAAATTAACAAGCAAAATAGCCCTAGCACTAGGCTTAATAGTGACACTAACAGCATGCGGAAGCGGAAATAATAAGACAGAAGAAGCACCGAAAGAAGAAGCGAAAACAGAAACAACAGATAATAATGAAACAGTAAAATCAACTGATCCAATCCACCTAAAAATAGGTGTAGTTGGTGAATACAACGAGGTTTTAGAAGAAGTAATCAAAAGATATGAAGAAGGTACAGGAAATACTGTAGAGTTAGTAAAATTTGCAGACTACAACCAACCAAACGAGGCTCTACAAGCAGGAGACATAGACTTAAATGCCTTCCAACACTATAAATTCTTAAACGAATATAACGAAGATAGGGGATCTGATCTAATCTCAATCGGGGATACAATGCTTGCACCAATCACCCTTTACTCAAACAAGGTAGAAAGCCTTGAAGAACTTGCAGAAGGTGCTAAAATTGCCATACCAAATGACCCATCAAATGGATCAAGATCACTATTCTTGCTTCAAGATGCAGGCCTAATCAAAGTAGACGGTCAACCGGGAGAAATAGTAGGACTTGATAAGATAACAGAAAATTCTAAAAATATTGAACTTGTAGAAATGGACGCATCACAAACAGCAAGAAGCCTAGATGATGTGGATGCTGCAGTCGTAAACGACACCTTCGCCCTAGATGCAGGCCTTGATAAAAATCTTGGCATCTACGTAGAAGATCCAAAAAGCGATTCTGTAAAACAATACATCAACATAATAGCAGCAAGAAAAGAAGATAAAAACAACGAAGTTTACAAAGAATTCGTAAAATACTATCAAACCGAAGAAACAAAACAAGACTACGAAACAATCACAAAAGGTGCGTGGATACCTGCGTGGTAACCCGCCCTTGTGGGTCGCAAAGTAGCGAAGCGCTTTGCGATTTATACCCAGCCTTGTTTAGAAAAAACAAGGCTGGCTTAATACCTGCAGGCTTCTTATTGGTGAGAAATCCTTCTTCTCTATTGCATTCCCTATCTCT
>CAMEGY010000173.1 GCA_945916625.1 uncultured Anaerococcus sp. | reverse complement strand
TACCTATGGCAAGTTAAAGCTTTCTGGCATCTATGACCCGTCTGATAATGTATCTGGAGATCTTTATGATTTGATAAAAATAGATGAAAATAGGTCGGCTTTTTATATAGCAGATGTCATGGGCCATGGGGTCAAGGCTTCGATTATGACTATGTTTTTGAAGGTAACCATGAGTGCGATTTTTGATAAGCACCCGGACTATTCTCCAAGTGAGGTTTTCCTCAATCTAAGAAAGAAATTTACCAAACTTCAGATAGATTCGAGCCAATATTTTACAGCCTGGCTAGGGATTTTTGACTCTAGGGATGACAGCCTAGTATTTTCAAATGCTGGTCATAACTGTCCTCCGCTGATTTATAGCAAAGAAAACTCGCAGGCTGAATACCTACTTGTAAATGGGAGGATGATTTCAAATATAATAGAACCTGACACCTATATAGAGAAAAAACTTTATCTTCAAGATGGAGATAAGATTCTTTTCTTTACTGATGGTGCTATTGAAGCAAAAAACGAAGAAGGCAGGGAATTTGGGCTTGAAAGGCTTAGGGATACTTTTGCAGAAGGTACAAGTCTTGGTTTCGTTCACGAAAAGATTAGCCATTACAATTGGCAGGAAATGGCAGATGACCTGACCCTTGCTCTAATTGAATATGAAGGAGAAGAAAATGAAAATAAACCAATATATTGACCATACAGTCCTTAAAGCTGATGCGACTTTTGATGACATCAAAAAGCTAGTAGATGAGGCTGTAGAGAACGATTTTTACTCAGTATGTGTAAATTCGTCTTTTATAAAATTTATCAGAGATTATAATAAAGAAATAAGAATTGCCTCTGTAGTGGGTTTTCCTCTAGGAGCTATGGCCAAGGAAGCTAAGGTTTTTGAGGCTAAAAGCGCTATAGAAGACGGAGCTTGTGAGATTGATATGGTTATCAATATCGGAAGGCTAAAATCTAAAGACTACGATTATGTAGAAGATGAAATTAGACAAATAAAAGAAGCTATTGGGGATAATGTCCTAAAGGTAATCATAGAAACATGCCTACTTACAGATGAAGAAAAAGTAAAGGCATGTGAATTATCTGTAAAAGCAGGAGCTGATTTTGTAAAAACATCTACAGGATTTTCTACTGGAGGAGCAAAAGTCTCTGACGTAAAACTTATGGCAGACACTGTAGGAGAAAAGGCAAAAGTTAAGGCAAGCGGCGGAATTCACACCAGAGAAGAAGCTCTTTCCTTTATAGAAGCTGGTGCATCAAGAATTGGTGCATCTAAGTCAATAGAAATTTGTAAGGAATAAATATGGCAAATGAAGTAATGATGCAATCTTTTGAATGGGACACAGACGGCTCGGGCGATTTTTATAAAAAACTTTCAAGAGATGCAAAAGTCATAAAAGAATCCGGAATAGACGCACTGTGGCTTCCACCAGCATCCAAAGGTGGTGGAGAAAACGACGTAGGATATGGAGTATATGACCTATGGGACCTAGGAGAATTTGACCAAAAAGGCACCGTTAGAACTAAATACGGAACTAAGGAAGAGCTAATCAAAGCTATTGATGACCTCCATAAAGTAGGTATAAAGTCCTATGCAGACATTGTTCTAAATCACAAGGGAAATGCTGATTTTAAGGAAGAATTCAAGGCTGTAATGGTTGATCAAAATAATAGGGAAGAAGATGTATCAGGTGAAATTGATATAGAAGCTTGGACCGGTTTTGATTTTAAGGGTAGAAATGGTAAATATTCTGATATGATCTGGCACTACTACCACTTTACAGGTGTTGACTATGATGCCAAAAGCGAAACTTCTGCTATATATAGAATTTTGGGCGATGGCAAATATTGGGACGATGGTGTGTCAGACGAAAAGGGAAACTTCGATTACCTAATGAATTGCGACATAGACCACAACCACCCAGAAGTTCGTGAAGAGATATTCCAGTGGGTCAAGTGGTTTATAAAAGAAACCAAGGTAGACGGTTTTAGATATGATGCCCTAAAACATATTTCGGGCGACTTCATCTATGACTTATCAAAATACATTTATGACAATTTAGGCGAAGATAAGTTTTATCTTTTCGGAGAATTTTGGCAATATAACACAGGCGCCCTAGAAAATTATCTAAAAAACTCAGATTACAAAATTGATCTTTTTGATGTGCCACTTCACTTCCACATGTATGAAGCTAGTAAATCTATGGGTTCTTACGACATGAGAAAGATTTTTGATGGGACAATTGTCAAAAAGTTCCCATCTCAAGCAGTTACCTTTGTCGACAACCACGACTCTCAACCAGGCCAATCTTTAACTTCTTGGGTAGAAGATTGGTTTAAAGAAATTGCCTACGCTTTGATTTTATTAAGAAAAGACGGCTATCCATGCATTTTTGCAGGTGATTATTATGGTCTAATAGGCAATGTCAAAAAAGACCCTCAAAAAGAAATGCTTGATAAGATGCTTGCTGCAAGAAAGTCTTTTAATTATGGAGAACAAGACGACTACTTCGACCACCCATCAGTTGTGGGTTGGGTAAGAAGAGGCGATGACGACCATAAGCCACTTGCAGTTCTTATTTCCATCAAAGACATGGCAGAAAAGCAAATGTTTGTAGGAGAGGGTGAGGCTGGTGCAACTTATGTTGACCTATCTGGCAAAAATGAGGATGTTGTTATAGATGAAAATGGCAACGGATTATTCACTGTAGGACCTGGCCAAGTGACCTACTGGGCCAACAAAGAAAGTATAAATTAATGAAATATTACGCAGTAAAAAAGGGAAGGAATCCTGGGATCTACACATCCTGGGATTCTTGTCTTAAGGAAGTAAAGGGCTTTTCTGGAGCGGTTTATAAGTCTTTTAAATCCAAGAAAGACGCTATAAGCTTTATGGAAGATACTGAAAAGAAAATTGAAGTTGACGAAGATACTGTAATTGCCTATGTGGACGGGTCTTTTAACTTGCCAGAGAAAACTTATGGGGCGGGAGTAGT
>CAMEGY010000172.1 GCA_945916625.1 uncultured Anaerococcus sp. | reverse complement strand
TTCATAAGCTTCCTTCTTTCTCTAAACTTCATAAGTATTTGTTTAATATAGTTATTATAGTACCATTTGGGACTATGTCAAGAATAGTTATTTTTTTATCTTTCAATTTCTAATACTTAGCTAGATTTTTTGATGATAATTCTCAAATTTTATGTATAATAAAGCCGAGGTGTAATATGATAGAATATTTAAGAGAACAAAATATAGACGAGATACTAATTAAACAATTAGAAGAATATAGAAAAGAAAATGGTCTAGACAATAACGATAGGATAATAAAGCCTGAGTACAAATACTATGGCAAGGAAGTTTTAGAACAAGCTATTGCCGCCCTTCTTGCAGGAAAAAACATTCTCCTTACAGGGGCAAAAGCTACCGGCAAAAACGTACTAGCATCCAACCTTTCTTATCTTTTCAAAAGACCAACCTACAATATTTCATTTCACGTAAATACTGATTTTGCATCACTTATTGGGGCTGATACATTCAAAAATGGCGAAGTCACCTTTAGAAAAGGCCCAATATATGAAGCAGCTATTAATGGTGGATTTGCAGTCTTAGATGAGATTAATATGGCAAAAAATGAGGCAATCTCAGTTCTTCACGCATCTTTAGATCACAGAAGACTTATAGATATATCTGGATTTGATAAGATAAATCTTGATCCAAACACCAGATTTATAGGTACAATGAACTACGGCTATGTGGGTACTCGCGAACTTAATGAAGCTCTTGCTTCAAGATTTATGATAATAAATGTGCCAAATATTAGTAAAACAAATCTAGATACCCTACTTCATGACAATTTTCCAAACCTAAAAGAAAAATACAGAAAAGCCTTTATCGACATGTTTATTTCCCTACAAACAAAGAGTGAAAATAACGAAATATCAACTAAGGCTGTTGACTTAAGAGGTCTTATCGGTGCTATAGAAACCATGAAGATTGGCCTAAATCCCTTTGATGCCATAAGCATGGGCCTTGTCAATAAATCTTTTGATAAGTTTGAAAAAGACTTAGTTCTTGATTTAATCAAAACAAAAATTCCAGAAAAAATAGACGAGAGTGTCTTTGATGACTGAGAATTTTGAAAAGATAAGAGAGTATAACATAATTTGGGATTTTGCGGAAAAATACGATTTTATTCCACAAAAATCCTATCCTATGGAGGAAGTTTACAAGAATATTAGCAAGGGTTTTATTATTAAGACCTTTGACCTTAATGTCCTCGACTCTTATTTTGATTATCTTAGGGCAGAAAGTCCCTTTTTTGAAGACTTTAAGCTTATGGCAAATCTACTTATGGAAGATATAGCCTATAAGACCCTAAAGGAAGATAATCTAGTTATTGAATCGTTAAGAATAGATTACGCGAGAAAAACTCTTCGTAAATACAATTTTCATGAAGCTAATGACCTCAAAGAACAAATGGAAAAGGCATATTATGGGAAGGTACTAAATAAACCCATCACAGAAAGCCCGCTTTTTAGGTCAATTTATAATAAGGTTTTTTCTATATATGAGCTTGATACAACAAAACTAATTGAAAAACTTAACCAAGTTTTTAAGACTTACTTTACCTTTGAAAAATCAACCGAAAATGAATCTCTCCTCAAGGAGATGATTAAGGATAAAAAGCCGAAAGAATTTAAAAATGACAAAAAAGATTCCAAGGACTATGATTTTTCAGATGAATTTATAAAGGACCAGTTTAATATAGGTTCGGCAGAATTTACTGGAAATATCTTTCTTGAAGAGAAAAAAAATGACATGGATAGGCACCTAATTCTCTTAAATGCGGATAAGGAAGGCTATCATGGGACCAATGAATTTATAGAAGACTTCTATGGAAAATCTATCTATCCAGAAATGAAAATAAAGTCTCTCGAAAATAAACTAGCAAAGGGTCTTCATTCTGGAAAAAGCCTTTATTTCACAAAGGGAGTCTACACTGATAGCCCAAATGCAAAATTTTATAAAAAAAACAGGGATGAGGTTTTTGAGAAAAACAAGGACTATATTGAAAAAAACCTTGCAATTAACAACAGATCCATCAAAGAACTTTCCCAGACAATCAAAAACGCCATAGCAAACTATGAAGATTTCTCAGAAATAAGCAAGGCTTATGGTATAGTCGATTCCACCAAGGCTTGGAAGGCAGTAGTCTTAAAAGATTTCAATATTTTTGATAATATCGAAAACGACGATATTTCGACATTCAAAGTCGACTTGCTCTTAGATTCTTCTGCAAGTCAGCATAATAGGCAAGAAATAATTGCAAACCAAGCTTATATAATAGAAAATGCCATGGATGAGGTAGGTATTCCTATCAGAGTCATGAGTTTTTCAACCCTTAGAGACCATACAGTCTTTAATATTTTTAGAGACTATAATGAAAAACACAACAACAAAGAGATTTTTAAATACTTTGCCTCCGGATCAAATAGGGACGGTTTTGCCTTCAAAGTCCTAAACGAACTTATAGATAAGACAAAAGACAACGAAAAACATATTGTAATCATCCTATCTGACGGTAAGCCCAATGACGAAAAGGCAAATATAAATACAATAAAACTTAGAGAAAAAGAGCAATATGTAGGAGAGCTTGCTGTAAGAGATACGGCAACGGAGATAAGAAATATAAAAAACGAAGAAATCTCTGTTTTAGGCGTATTTACTGGAGAAGAAGAAGATATAGAAAATGCCAAACTAATATACGGTTCTGATTTCTGTAGGATAACGAGTCTTGAAAATTTCTCCAAAATCGTATCAATTTTTATGAAAAATACAATTATGAAAATGTAAAAAGATGGCAACTTAAGCTGATGCTTAAGGCCATCTTTTTAGTTTAAAATATTTTAAAGTTTTAACCTAGGCTATACTTTATAAATAGAACTAATACTCATCATCAGAGTCTTCGATTTCTATATCAGAATATCTAGGTTTTCTTCTTCTTTGGGCTCGCCTTTTCTTATCTTCCTTGTGGAAAAACCTATG
>CAMEGY010000171.1 GCA_945916625.1 uncultured Anaerococcus sp. | reverse complement strand
GAACTCAAGAGACAAACCTTTAAAGCAGCAAGCAAACGCAGAAAAGACAAAAAACAGGACTGATCCTCCTGCTTTTTTGATACCCATATGGGACTATTTTAACCTAATATCACAAAGTTCACGCTTTGCGGCTTTTTTGATGAATTAAGAGGTGGCTTCTCTTGGGAGTATTATATGCTAAGTTTCTGATTTTTTCAAGGTCTTAACTCTCCTATTTATCCCTCGTCTAACTAGGGTATAGTGATAGTAAATATACAAGGAGAGAATATGACAAAAATTAATGACTTATTTGACTATGAATTTCTTTCAGAAATTTTAGTATCTGATGATGGTAATAAAATTACCTACAAAAAAACTAAGGCAAATTTAGATGATGACAAATATGACAAAGATATTTATATCTATGACAAAAATTTAGGCGATTCTTATAGACTTACAGATAAGAAAAACGCTTCAGTTTATGCATTTGATAAGAATAATAATCTCATCTATAAGTATGACTCAGATGATTCTTATGATTATTTTTATAAGGCTAATGGCTATGGTCTAGGCGAACTTGCATTCAAAATCGATAAGGACGTTAGTTTCCTAAAAAGAATAAAGAATGATACTTATCTAATAAAAGCATCTGATAAAAAATCCGAAGAAGAGAAAAAAAACGATAAAGAAGAAAGCTTTTACAAAGAGCTAACTAGCCTGCCATTCTGGTTTAATGGGGCGGGATATTTAAAGGATGATACTCAATATTTTTATCTCTATGATGCAAAAGAAGATTCACTTATAGAAATTCTAAAATCTGATAAGGATAACAGCGTGGGTGCCTTTGCTGTAAATGATGACCTAGATAAAATTTGCTATGCAAAAGGTCATGAAGATGATAACCGTGTTATGGAATTTCTTGATTCAATCATCCTAAAAGATCTAAAAACCGGCCAAGAAAAAACTCTTATAGAAAAATCCCATTCCATCTATACTCTTGATTTTATCGAAGATAGGATAATCTTTGTAGGTACAGATATGAAAAAAGGCGGCATAAATGAAGACGCCTTCATCTACGAAATCGACTTCGAAGGCAATGTAAAAATGGTAAATGATTCTGACTTTGACAAGTCCTTTGGCAACTCTATTGGTACTGACGCCAGAGCTGAGGGCAATAGGACCTTCCAAGTCAAAAACGATAGGTTTTATTTCATTGTCACAGAATTTGAAGAGTCCAAACTATATTCAATAGACCTTAAGGGTGACCTAAGACTAGAAATAGGCGGCTGTGTGGAAGATTTCTATGTGACAGATAATGACATATATTATCTAGCAATCGGACCAGATCATCTTGCTGAGCTAAAAGTAAAATCACAAGATAGAAGTCTAGTAGAAAATAAAATCGACAAAGCTCTAGGAATTGAAGAATTTAACTTTGAATCTAATGATGATCAGTTAAGAGGCTATATTCTTTTTCCAAAAGATTATGATAAGGATAAAAAATATCCAACAATTCTCTCAGTTCACGGAGGACCTAAGACAGAGCTTTCTGATATTTTCCACCATGAACACCAAATGCTTGCCTCAAACGGATATATTATAATCTATACCAACCCACATGGTTCAAGCGGTAGGGGTGTGAAATTTTCTGATATCAGAGGCCGTTATGGGGAAATTGACTATGAAGATCTTATGAATTTTGTAGATGAAGCTATCAAAAAATATCCACAAATTGATCCTGATAAAATGGCTATCTATGGTGGTTCTTATGGTGGCTTTATGACAAACTGGACAATTGGCCATACAGACAGATTTAAGGCTGCTGTAAGCCAAAGATCAATTTCAAACTGGACAAGTTTTTATGGAGTAAGTGATATTGGCTATTACTTTGCATCTGACCAAACTAATTCAAATCCATGGAACAGCCTTGATAAAATGTGGGACCAATCTCCAATCAAATATGCAGATAAGGCAAAAACTCCAACATTATTCATCCATGCAGATGAAGACTACCGCTGTCCTTTAGAGCAAGGTATCCAAATGTATGCAAAACTTAAGCTAAATGGAGTTGATACAAAGATGGTTGTCTTCCACCACGAAAACCACGAACTATCAAGATCTGGCAAACCAAAAGCTAGGGTAAAAAGGCTTACAGAGATTAAAAATTGGTTTGATAAGCACCTAAAAAATGAAAATATCTAAGACTAAGTTTATAGATTTTCTAAAAAATCTAGCCTATAGGCTAAAAACTCAAGATATAATGACCTATTCCGCTGCCCTATCATTCTATTTCTTGCAAGCATCCATCCCACTTATGATGGTCCTTGTATCGGTAGTATCGACAGTGCTTAAAGGAAACGAAAAAATTATCTATGAGTTTTTAGACCTATTTCCACAGTCAACAGCAGATCTCATTATAAGGGCCCTAGACATAATGTTTCAATCAACCCAATCTGCAGCAGTTACAACAGTTACTATCCTCTTTGCCCTTTGGTCAGCTACAAGTGGGGTTAACAAACTAGTAATGGCCATAAACCACGCCTACGGCCTAGGCCATCAGGCTAAAGCCATCAAACAAAGACTAATGAGTCTAATCTTTACCATTGTCTTCATAATGTTTATAGTTTTCCTGCTTATATTTCAAATATATGGGCCACAAATTATAAATATTTTGGATAGTAAATTACTTGATATAACAGAGAAATTTTTAGGCAAAAATCTGGAGTATATAATAGACTTCTTGTCTTCTCCTATTTTTACAATACTAACTACAGCCATACCTCTTTTGATAATGGCAGCTGCCCTTGGCATATTTTATAAGTATGCACCAGGTAATTCAGAAAATAGGATACCATTCAAACAAGCCCTCACAGGTGGGATCTTTGTAACTGTGGCAATCTATGTAACAAGCTTTGCTTACTCCTATTTTATAAACAACTTCTCAAACAAATCAGTAATTTATGGAGCCCTAGCAGGGATTTTGGCCCTATTTATCTGGCTTTTGATCCTATCTACCCTCCTA
>CAMEGY010000170.1 GCA_945916625.1 uncultured Anaerococcus sp. | reverse complement strand
AAAGGAACGGGGGGAGAGCCTCTTGTTAGGCTTGATGCAGTTAATTTGATTAAAAATCTTAAAGAGATTGAAAGTATAGAGCAAGTTACCTTAACAACAAATGGTGTCTTGCTTGAAGAAACAATTGATGAATTACATAAGGCCGGAATAGATGGTATCAATGTTAGCCTAGATACTCTAGATAGGGATAAATTTGCTCAAATTACTAGAAGAGATGTTTTGAATAAGGTGTGGGCAGGGATTAAAAAGACTTTGACCTATGAAGATATCAATCTAAAAATCAATTGTGTTCCTTTGAAATTAACAAAGGATGAGATTACTGGACTAGTTGGACTTGCTAAAGACCATAAAATTCACGTCAGATTTATTGAAATGATGCCGATTGGTCTTGGCCATAATTTTGAGTGTCTTCCTGAAGAGGATACTAAAAAATTAATAGAAGAAGTTTACGGTCCCCTTGAGCCATATGCTAAGAAGCTTGGAAATGGGCCATCCCATTATTATAGCTTGCAAGGATTTAAAGGTAAGATAGGCTTTATTTCAGCAATTAGTCATAAATTCTGTAACGAGTGTAATAGGATTAGACTTACATCTATGGGATTTTTGAAGACTTGTCTTCAATACAATAAGGGTGTGGATTTATTAGAACTTATGAGAAAGGGTGCTAATGACTTTGAACTTGAAGAAGCTATTAGTAAAGCGATTAATGCTAAGCCTTTAGAGCATAGTTTTTTAAGTAAAGAGATAGATCAAGAAGAAGTACGTGGTATGTCACAAATCGGAGGATAAAATGGGAAAAGTATTAGCTGTAAATATAAGTGAGAAAAAGGGAACTCAAAAGAGAAATGTACATAGTGCTACATTTATTGAAGATTGGGGAATTGAGAATGATGCCCATGCTGGCAAGTGGCATAGGCAAGTTAGTCTTCTAAACTTTGATAAAATAGAAGCTTTTAGAGAAAAAGGTGCTACAGTTGTTGACGGAGACTTTGGAGAGAACTTAATAGTAAAAGGAATAGATTTTAAAAGCCTACCAATTGGAACAAGATATAAGTGTAACGACGTAATACTTGAGATGACTCAAATCGGTAAAGAATGCCATAAGGGATGCCTAATCTTCCAAACTATGGGAGATTGTATCATGCCCAGAGAAGGTGTTTTTGCAAAGGTAATACATGGTGGAACCATCTCTGAAGGAGATGAAATGATAATTTTATAGGAGGGGAAAATGCTTAAGAGAAAACAAATTATTAGATTGATACTTGCTTTGATGATGATCCTATCATTAGCTGCTTGTGGTGAGACTCAAAAGAAAGTTGAAGAAAAAACGGAAACTGAGCAAAGCAAAGAGACTAAAGCTAAAGGTGAAAAGCTAATGATGGCTACTACTACCTCTACAGCTGATACTGGATTACTTGATTATCTAGCACCAATATTTTTAGAAGATACTGGAATAAAGCTAGAATGGACATCAGTAGGTACTGGTGAAGCTCTAAAGATGGGCGAAAATGGAGATGTTGATATAGTTTTAGTTCATGCTAAGGCTAGTGAAGAAAAATTTGTGGCTGACGGATTTGGTGTTGAGAGATTTCCTGTAATGTATAACGATTATGTACTTGTTGGACCAACTGAAGCTATTACTAAGTCTAGCGATATCAGTGCTGTCCTGAAGGAAATCACAGAAAAACAACTTCCTTTCGTAAATCGTGGAGATGACTCTGGTACAGATAAGAAAGAAAAGAAATTATGGGAAGGACTAGGCATTGACCCTAAGACAAATCCTAACTATGTAGAATCTGGCCAAGGAATGGGCGCTAGTCTTACTATGGCTAACGAAAAGAAAGCTTATATACTTTCAGATAGAGGAACATTCCTAAAGATGAAAAAGGATGCAACAGTTAAATTAGACCTTGAAGTGATATGTGAAGGCGACAAGGGATTGTTTAACCAATATGGGGTAATAGCTGTAAATCCTGAAAAGTACAAAGATACAAAAATTGATCAAGCCAATAAATTTATAGAATGGATTAGATCTGATAAGATTCAAAAATTGATTGCTGAATATGGTGTCAAAGACTACGGTCAAGCCTTATTCGTGCCAAATGCAAATACAGATAACTAATTAATGAAGGAGGGCTTATGGGAATACTTGATGCATTATTTTCTAATGTTGGAGCATGGGATGCGGTAAAAACAACTCTGATTTTAGCGGTTTTTTCTACAACTATATCTGCGCTTATAGGTATTCCCTTAGGCCTTTTATTAGAAAAGTATGATTTCTTTGGCAAAAAAATAATAGTAAGAATAAACAGAACTTTGATGGGAGTACCTCCAGTTGTTATCGGGCTTTTAGTCTATATGCTCTTGATGCGTAAAGGCCCATTTGGCTCATTGCAAATGCTTTTTACTATTGAAGGTATGATTTTAGCTCAAATACTAATAATAACTCCAATTATTTCAGGACTGATATATTCTTATGCCAACAAATCAGCTAAGGAGATAAGGAATTTTGCAAAGAGCATGGGAGCTAATGAAAGACAGACGAATTTTTTAATCATTAAGGAATTAAAAAATGAGATGTATTTTGCTGTTCTAACTGGATTTGGTAGGTCGATAAGTGAAGTTGGTGCAGTTATGCTTGTTGGTGGCAATATAAAACATAGCACTAGAACCATGACTACAGCAATATCTTTATTAAAGAGTCAGGGGATATTTCAAGAAGGAATATTACTTGGAATTTTATTGCTCTTATTATCCTTTATTCTTCAGTCTTTAATGGACTATTTAAGAAAAGAGGAAGACAAGTATGAGAATTACTAATCTGGAAAAAACTTTAGGAAACTTCGTCCTTAATATAGACAATTTACATATTAAAGAAGGGGTAAATCATTGTTTTATAGGCTTTAATGGCTCTGGCAAATCCACACTTGCTAAATTAATTATGGGCCTTATCGAAGCTGATAAGGGAGAAATCGATTTAGAAGGTTTAAGAAAACAAGATATTACTA
>CAMEGY010000169.1 GCA_945916625.1 uncultured Anaerococcus sp. | reverse complement strand
TCTGGGTTTTCTGGGTTTTCTGGGTTTTCTGGGTTTTCTGGGTTTTCTGGGTTTTCTGGATTCTCTGGATTCCCCGGCATTTCTGGTGTTTCGATTTCCCCAGGAACTTCTGGAGTCTCGCCGCCATCCCCACCTTCGATTGGTTCTTCAGTTGCTCCTTGAAAACTTGCATTGACGATGTCACCTGCTTCTGTCTGAAGGAGCATGGTACCACCTTGACCGATAGTTGGAAGTTCTACTTGAACGACCCATTTACCGTCTTTCTCGATAGCTTGATAAGATTTTCCTGTGTATGCATCTGTTACAACCACATCTTTCCCAGATACTTCAATCGCCATTTCCTTGCTCTCGGTATTGGTTGAGAAGACAAGATAGGCAGCTTGATCTTGGTAACTGCGTTTGCTGATAAGCCAACCTTGGCTATCATTTCCAGCAAGTGTTGTTGTATCACCACGTGAGAGCAATGTTGAATTTCCATTACGGAAAGCCAACAATTTTTGGTAATGGTCCTTTATGTCACTTGTCTCTACCTTACTCCAATCGAAATCGTACCGGTTGTCATAAGCTGGCCAATTGTTTTGTCCAGATTGGCCTAATTCTTCACCGTAGTAGATGACAGGCTGACCTTTAGCAGTAATCAAGAGACTAGCAGCCAATTTCAGTTTATCCAGATTTCCTTCTTTTTCTGCGCCACCGAGACTGTAAAGGAAACCATCTTCGTCATGACTGCCCAAGAATTGACCCAGAGAAGCTGCGCTAGTCAGAACCTTGCTACGCTCTTCTAGCTCTTTTCCAGCTGCTTTCAGTTGACCATTGACCAAATACTTGGCGATATCCTTGAAGCCAAAGTCCAACAAGCTGTCCATAGTACCGATTCCCAAGTCACCCTTGGTATCTTTATAGTTAGCTCCCCAAGATTCTCCAATCAAGTGGAAGTCAGGATCTCTATCCACCAATTCATTTTTGAAATGTTGCCATGTGGTATCATCAACGTTTTTGACTGTATCAACACGGAAACCATAGATTGAATTACCTTTAGCAGTTGTTGAGCGTTCCAACCAAGATGCCTGCCAAGCAACCAACTGATTGCGTACTGTAGCTTCTTCTGTCTTGAAGTCTGGTAATCCAGATAATGAGCCTAATTGGTCATCTCCCTGCTTATCTTCTTCCTCGGTCCGTACCATACCTTCAAAGGTTTCTTCTGCGCCATAGCCAGCATGATTCAGCACCACGTCAACAATGATATTGATTCCTTTTTCGGCTGCGGCATCAATCAATTCGTGGAAATCGGCTAAACTTCCCAAATGTGGATTTAGTTCTTCAAAACTTTTTGCCCAGTAGCCATGATAGGCGTAGTATTCTCCATCTGTAGCGCTACCAACATTCTGTGGAATATTTTCAACAATTGGTGTCAACCAGATAGAATCCACACCCAATTCTTTCAAGTAGTCCAACTTAGCTGTAACCCCTTTAAAATCTCCGCCTTGGTAGAGACCACGAGGGTTAGTTACGTCTCCAACAACCACCTGATCATTGCTAACGTCACCATTGTAGAAACGGTCGGTCATCATAAAGTAGATGACTTGCTCGTCCCAGTCTTTTTCACCTTCTGCCTTAATGCGCTCCGTAATGGCCACATCCAATTTTGTTTCGTAGTAGCCATTGTCTTTATCATATACCTTTACAGGTAGACTGTATGTCCCTGGAGCTGTGTCAGAAGTTGCCTTAATCGTTACACGATTAAGCTCTGTTGAAATTGGTACGATACCACCACCCAGTGTAGTAGTGTCGACTTCCATTTTGATAATTTCAGCACTTTCAGGATTGGTTATAGCTACAGAAACAAGACCACTTTCGTTGTAGTTGAAAGGCGCCTTTATACTTGCTTCAATGGTTACATTTTTTGTTCCCGGAGTAGCTTTGCTTGTATCTAATTCTACTTTTTCTTCGATAAAGTATGGATTGGTATAGACTTTGTCATCACCATTCCGAAGGAAAATTTGGCTATGCCGTTTACGATCTGTAAAAGCAAAATCAATCGATTTATTGCCAGCAAGATCTGGATTATTCTGATTGATTAGTAGAAATTCAAGCTTAGAATCTAAACCATTTGAAAGAGGAATGTCAACATAAGCACCGTATTTCCCAACTTTAAAATCAACGGCACCTGCTGGCCAGCTACCAATGTTCTCACTGGCTTCATCAACTTCGCCCCATACCCATAAGCCCCAACCTTCATAATCGCCATCTTCGCGTTCATAGTTAATTCGGATTTGGTTTTCATTTTCTAGAGGTTCGTAAAGGTACTGATTGAACTCTTTATCAAACCAAACTTGATTCATGTCCGAGTGCGCAATTTGAATCGTTTGATCTTCAGTGACGTTTCCACCTGTGACCGTATTAATTAAATAATTGATGAGTTGCGCGTTTTCTTTTGGTGCTATATCAAGGTAATAGCCGTATTCGGACTCAGATAATTCTGATAAATTCGTCGCCCCATTTGGCCACCCACCTAATTCTTCACTTGGCGTTTGGACATCTCCCCATAGCCAAAGCCCCATTGAGCTAGGATCGCCCTCTGGCAATTCATCGAAATGCAGACGTAAATCGCCTTCCATAATTTCTGGTAAAGCTGCAGTGCTTAAAGAAGAAACGGCTCCGGATTCCTCAGTTGGCGTTTCTTCAACCGATGCTTCAGACTCAACAACTTCTTCTGTACTTAACTCTAATGTACTTTCTTCAGAAGGTTCCTCTTCTACAATACCTTCCTCGATTGGCGCTTCAGTCGGCGATTCGACTTCAGGTAGTTCTTCAACTGCCGCATCGGAAACTAGTTCGACTGTACTTTCTTCAGAAGGTTTCTCTTCTACAATACCTTCCTCGACTGACGCTTCAGTCGGCGATTCGACTTCAGGTAGTTCTTCAACTGCCGCATCGGAAACTAGTTCGACTGTACTTTCTTCAGAAGGTTTCTCTTCTACAATACCTTCCTCGACTGACGCTTCGACT
>CAMEGY010000168.1 GCA_945916625.1 uncultured Anaerococcus sp. | reverse complement strand
TTGGTAAGTTAAAATATATAACGGAGGTAAATATGGATTATAATATTTTAATTGGTGGTGCGGCTGGCCAAGGTATGGATACAGTTGCAACTATGTTAAATAAAGTATTGCAACGTAGTGGATATCATGTATATACTACAGCCAATTACAGATCACGTGTTAGAGGTGGACATAACTTTTTCCAGATAAGAATATCTGATAAAGCAGTTTTAAGTCCAAAAAGAGAACTAGATGTTATTTTCGCTCTTAATAGAGAAACTTTGGAAATTCACACTCCAAGATTAAAATCAGATGGAGTTAGTATTGCAGATTCTGCTTTTGCTGATTTTCCAAATACTAAAACTTATAATCTAGTAGCTAAAGCAAAAGAGCTTGGAAATGAAAAAATGATTACAGCTATAGGCCTGGGTATTATTATGGGTAGATTTGGAATCAACCTTAAATATGGAGAAGATGTAATCAAAGAGACTTTTAAAGAATCTCTTCAAGAAGGAAATATCAAAGCTTTAAATTATGGTTATGAAATTACTCGTCAAGATGAAGTAACTATGGATTATACTGACAGTATTTTATTAGACGGAAATCAAGCAGTAGGTTTAGGAGCTGTAGCAGCAGGATGTAAATTCTACTGTGCATATCCAATGACGCCTTCTTCTGGAGTTTTAGGCTTTTTAGCTGATGCTTCTCAAGAAATGGAAATAGTTGTAGATCAATGTGAAGATGAAGTTGCAGCTTTAAATATGGCACTAGGAGCATCCTATGCTGGTGTTAGAGCTATGACAGGATCATCAGGTGCAGGACTTGCTTTAATGAGCGAAGCTTTAAGTATGGCTGGACTTATAGAAACTCCTGTAGTTATTATAGATGTTCAAAGACCAGGACCAGCTACAGGACTTCCTACAGATACTGAACAAGCTGATTTAAGATTTTTGATTCACGGTGGACATGGAGAATTCCCTAGAAAGATTATCGCTTTTAGATCTGCAGAAGATGCATTTAATCAAACTGTAAGAGCTTTTGATCTAGCTGAAAAATATCAAATTCCAGTAATAGTAATGTCAGACCAACATATAGCTGATTCTATTGTAAATATAAAACCTTTTGATTTAGAAAGTATTGAAATTAATAGATATTTAGCAAATCCAAAGGATTATGAACCTGGAACTTATAAGAGATATGAATTTACTCAAAATGGAGTAAGCCCTAGACTTATACCTACAAGAGCAAACGGCAATATAGTAATGGTCGATTCTGACGAACACAACGAATTCGGTAGGATAGATGAAAGTGCTGAAAATAGAATTAAAATGGTAGATAAAAGGGACAAAAAATTCGAAGGTATTATTGCAGATACTGAAGAACCTTGGGAAATCGGAGTTGACGATTGTGATACTTTAATTGTTTCTTGGGGATCAACTTATGGAGTTGTTAAAGAAGCAGTTGAAAAATTAAACGAAAAAGGAAACAAAATAAAAGCTTTATCCTTTGGAGATGTATTCCCTCTTCCCCTTGAGAAATTCAAGAAATATCACGAAAAAGCTAAAAAATACATTGTAGTAGAAATGAATAAAGACGGTCAATTTGAAGGATTAATTAGACAAGAAGCCTTAGTTAAAGCTGATCATATTATAAAAAAATACGACGGCAGACCTTTCTTTTTAGAAGAATTAATAGAAAGAATTGAGGAGGTACTATGAGAAATTACGAATTTGGACTAACTGAAACTACTGCTTGGTGTCCAGGATGCGGTAACCCGAGTATTAGAGCAGCTTTAAAGGCTGCATTAGAAGAATTAGACATGTCCTTAGATGATGTTATTATATCAGCAGGTATTGGTCAAGCTGGTAAAATGCCTCAATATATAGATGTAAATGCTTTTGCGGGACTTCATGGTAGAAGTTTACCAGTAGGAATTGGTATAAAACTTTCTAACCACAAAGTAAAAGTTATTACAGAAGGTGGAGATGGAGACGGCTATGGAGAAGGTGGAAACCACTTACTACATGCTATTAGAAGAAATATTGATCTTACCCAAGTAGTTCACAACAATCAAGTATATGGACTTACTAAAGGTCAAGCATCTCCTACTACTCAAGCAGACCAAGCTCAAACATTTGCTAAAGGCGGATCTAAAAACAACATGATGTATCCCCTTGCCCTTGCATTAACATTAGGAGCTGGATTTGTAGCTAGAGGTTTTTCTGGAGACCAAAAACAACTTACAGAAATATTAAAAGCTGCAATCCAATACGAAGGATACGCATTAGTAGATATACTTCAACCTTGTATCGTTTGGAATAAAGTAAATACTTTCCAGTGGTATAAAGAAAGAGTAAGACCACTAGATGATTCCCACGATTCAACTGATTTGTCCCAAGCTTTTGAAAAAGCTATGGTATGGGGAGATGAAATTCACACTGGTATTTTATACAATGTGGAAAAACCAACCTACGCTACTAAATTCGGATTCTTAGGAGAAGACGACGAGGCTATGATAGATAGAAAGCTAAACCCATTAGATGCTAAGGTATTAATGGATAGAATGAAATAAAAAAATACCGGGTTAATCCCGGTTTTTTAATATTATGAAAAACTATTTTATGAAAGAAGCTTTAAAAGAAGCTAGAAAATCCTACGAAAAAAAGGAAGTTCCTATAGGAGCAGTTGTAGTATTAAATGGAGAAATTATCGGTCGAGGCCATAATTTAAAGATAATTACTAAAGATCCCACAGCTCATGGAGAAATTATCGCTATAAAAGAAGCTTGTAAAAATGCAAATCATTGGTGGTTAGAAAACTGTGAAATATACACTACCCTTGAGCCTTGCCCAATGTGCATGGGTGCAATGTTAAATGCCAGAATAAAAAAACTCTATATAGGTGCTAAAGATGAAAGAATGGGGGCATCTGGTAGTTTATTAGATTTATCAAAACTTAATGGATATAATCATTCCATTGAAGTGGAATTTGGAATAATGGAAAGAGAATGTAGAGAAATACTATCAGAATTTTTTAAAGAAATAAGAAAAGAGAAACTCACTAGA
>CAMEGY010000167.1 GCA_945916625.1 uncultured Anaerococcus sp. | reverse complement strand
AAACTTTAAAGATATCCTAGACTTTGACCTTGCCCTCTACGATAGGCAAAAAGGTGCACTTATAAATGACATGGTCCAAGTAGGAAGGATTGATAATCTTGGGTCTGTCCATGCTTCATTAAGAGCCCTAATTGATAGTAAACCAGGCAAAAACAAGATGATTTTACTATCTGATAATGAAGAAATAGGATCACGCACAAGAGGTGGAGCTGGATCAAATCTTTTAGGAAATACCCTGGAAAGAATTGCCCTAAAATTCGGTCTAGATAGGGAAGGCTATCAGATCATGGTTGAAAACTCAATGATAGTCTCAGCTGACCAGGCCCACGCAATTCATCCAAATTACAAGATGTTTTCTGACCCTACAAATATAGTAAAGATGAATCAAGGTCTTGTAATTAAAATTGCTGCAAATGGGGCCTATGCGACAAATATCGAGACAAAGTCGAGACTAATTAATATCGCAAATAGCCTTGGCTTAAGACTTCAAACTTTCCACAATAGAAATGACAAGGTGGGAGGATCTACAATTGGACCAATCACCCAAACTGCCCTTGGTATAAAGGCAATCGACGTGGGAATTCCTCTTCTTGCCATGCATTCAATTAGAGAGCTTTGTGGAATCAGAGATCATTACGACGCTTATCAAATATACAAGAAATTCTTTGAGGAGGCCTAGATGGCAGTAGTAGAAGTTTGCCTAATCCCAATAGGTGCAAGAGAAACGTCAGTAAGTCACTATGTAGCAGAAGCTGAAAAAATCCTAATAAGAGAAGGACTTAAGTACAAATTAAATCCTATGGGTACAGTCATAGAAGCAGATGCCGATGTGGCACTTGCCGCAATCAGAAAGATGCAAGAATCCGTATTTGATAAGGGCTGCGATAGGGTATACACAGTTATCAAAATGGATGATAGACGCGATAAAAAAGCCACTATGGAGCAAAAAATAAAATCTGTAGAAGATAAATTATAAAAAAATAAAAAAAGATTCTTTAACCAAAAATTAGCTTTAAAAATACTTTGGAATAGGTATACTCTCTATTAGATATTTGGTCATCAAGGAATCTTTTTATTTTTAAAAATCATTGTGAAAAAAATATCTATCTGTTATAATAGTTATAAGAATTATTTTCCTAAGGAGGAGAAATGAAAAAATCTAAAACACTGTTTACCTTGCTACTAGCAGGAGCTTTGATGGCATCTTGCGGAGGCGCCAAAGAGGGAAATGAAGGCGGCGAGGATAATACAAAAATTGCTCAAAGACCACTTACAGTTGCTATGGCAACAGAGATTGATTCTCTAGATCCATTTAATGCTACTGCAGGGGATACAAAGACTGTTATGGATCAAATCTTTGATGGTCTATTAGATGTGGACGAAGACGGCAATCTGGTAGCAGATCTTGCGGAATCTTACGAGATTTCTGAAGATGGTCTTACATACATCTTTAAACTAAAAGAAGGCGTAAAATTCCACGATGGTTCAGATTTTTCTGCAGATGATGTTTACTATACTTATGATAAGCTTTCTGGCCTATCTTCTGGTGAACCAATGTCTTCTAAATTTTCTGTAATTAAGGAAATGGAAGTAGTATCACCAACAGAAATCACAATGACCCTAGATGCTGTAAATAACAGCTTTATCTACCTACAAAACCAACCTATAGTCAAAAAAGACTATGAAGATAACCAAACTAAGCCAGTTGGAACAGGTCCTTACAAGTTTGTTTCTTATACACCTGGTGAAGGCATGGTTATGGAAAGATTTGATGACTACCATAGAAAAGACCACATTGCAAAAATTAAGCAAGTAAATGTGGTAAGGATTGCTGATAACCAAGCCCTAGTAATGGCCCTAAATAATGGAGAAGTAGACCTTGCATCAAAACTTACAGCAGATGAGCTTACCCAAGTATCTGAGTCGACAGACTCTTATTCCCACCCACAAAACCTAGTTCAATTATTAGGCCTAAACAACAAGGTTAAGCCTTTTGATGACATCAGGGTAAGACAAGCTATAGCCCACGCTATTGATAAGGATGAGCTTATTGAGGCTGTTGCAGGTGGCAAGGCAAGTAAGATTTACTCTTCATTTTCGCCAGCCCTAAAGGATTATTACAATGACCTTGAGGAAATGTATCCAACAGATGTCGAAAAAGCTAAAGAACTCTTAGCTGAAGCAGGCTATCCTGACGGTATATCATTTAAAATGACAGTGCCAAGTGATTATAAGTTCCACATGGATACAGCAGAATTAATCCAAGCCCAACTTAAAAAAGCAGGTATCAATGCAACAATTGATCCAATTGAGTTTTCAACTTGGCTTGATAGGGTCTATAAGAACAAGGATTATGAAACAACAATTGCAGGTTTCATTGGCTACACAGATCCAATTAGGGTGCTTGATAGGTATGTATCAACAAATGACAAAAACTATTTAAACTACGAATCAGAAGATTATGATAAGGCAATTTCAAATGCCATGGCAACTTTAGATAGGGATGAGCTTATCAAAAGTGTAAAAGACGCCCAAGAAATAATTTCAAGAGACTGTGCCGCAGTATTTTTACAAGACCCTAATGATAATATAGTTCTAAACAAGCAATATAAAGGACTTAAGACCTATCCAGTTCAAAAACTAAACATAGAAGATATAGATGGCAAATAATGGCAAAGGCAATTTCAAAAAAGATAATTTCTCTTATCTTGACCCTGTTCTTTGTCTCTCTTCTAATATTTTTTGTATTTCAAATCATAGGCGGTAATCCCGCTGAAATAATATTAGGAACAGAGGCTGATCCACAGCAAATACTAGCTCTTGAAAAAGAGCTAGGGCTTGATAAGCCGATCTTTGAAAGGTATTTAAACTGGATTGTTGGACTTTTTAAACTTGATATGGGAGATAGTATAAAATATCAAATGCCGGTTAGGGAACTTTTCTTTAAAAAACTTCCTGTAACCTTATGGCTAACCCTATATTCATTGATTTTATCAATTATTATAGCTATTCCTTTATCAATACAAATCACTATGAAATCAGATAAGTGGTA
>CAMEGY010000166.1 GCA_945916625.1 uncultured Anaerococcus sp. | reverse complement strand
TTTTGAGGTATAATAAGACAAAGAGGTGAAAATATGAAAAATAAATTATTAAAACCAATACTTTTAACATTGCTAGCTTCAAGCTTAGTTGCATGTGATAGCAACGAAGTGGCCGATACTAGCAAAGAAAATCAAGAAAATCAAATAGTAGAAGAAGTAAAAGAAGACAATGCAAGCGATGAAAACAAACCAGCTAGCGACAATATTGATAAAGATAAATTAGAAGATACTAAAGAAAATAAGGAAGAATTAGAAAAAGACACTATCGAAGTAGAAAAGAAAGAATCTGAAGATAAGAAAGAAGATTCTAACAAAGATAAAGAAAAGGAAAAAGAACCTAGCCAAGAATCTTCTATAGAAGAAGATAAAAACCTACACGATAAAGACGGTAAGTATGTCACAACCCTTATGGCTAAGCTACAAGGTGAGCCTGATGAATATCTAGAAACTTCAGCTTACGCTTCTAATATAGAAGACGATAAACTAATAGTCTCAGGATCTTTTGACCTTTATGCTAATCCAGAAAATTACGATGAGGTTGAACACTTTGAAAATCTTGAAGACCACAAATTTGTAATTAACGACCAAACAGAATTCCAAGCTGTAGGTGGTACTGCTCCAGCAGAAAAATTCACAAGAGAAGAATTCCTAGACTATATTGAAAAAGTTAAGGACTCAGGACTTGCTCTAATAATCATGGTAGAAAACGGAGTTGCTACAACAGTATCAATATCTTCATAGAATAAAAATTTTATCCCGGATGGCAAAAAAGTCATCTGGGTTTATTTTTTTAAAAATTCTTACTGCGATATCTTGATAAAGTATTAGAAGTATGGTATAATGATTTTATCAATAAGTTACTTAAGTAAATAGATAATCTTAAGAAGTATTTCGGATATTTATAATTGATAGAAAGGATTCTACCATGTTTAATTATAGAGAAAACGATTTTAAGACCTATCGATCGCTTTTTACCCAGATTGGACTAGCCATAGGCGGATATTCTAGTCTGGTTTTAAAAGAAAATATGATTTTAGTATTTCTATTGTCAGTCGGCCTTTCCTATCTGCTTGGCTTGGCCCTCGATAAGAATAAAACTTACTAAAATTAGGACAATGAGCAAGACCTTCCTCCCTTTTGGACAAATAAGATACTTTATTAGATTCTTTTAACAAATACTTGCTCATTAAGCAAGGCCCCATTTCTGGGGCCTTTCCTATTTATAAAATTTCTTGGGCCAGAATTAAAAGCCCTAGGGTTGCTGACTTGCCGTCATACTTAGGACGGACAATGTAAGAATCTAAGTTAGGAACTACCATATATCCATTCATCAATTCTTTAAACTTAAATCTCACCTTTTCAATAAGGCCCTCTACCTGCATCACTCCACCACCAAAAACAATTACATCAGGGCTGAACATCAGTCTGGTATTATAGGCTGCTTGGGCAAGGTAAACCGCTTCTATATCCCGAAAATCATCATTAGGCTCTAAATTTTCTGCACGAATATTAAATCTTTTTTCGATATTTGGGCCTGATGCCAGACCTTCTAGGCAGGCTTTATGGCACATACATCCGCCATCATAATTATCTCTTGGATCTTTATTTATAATCATATGTCCCATCTCAGGGTGGCTTGCTCCTCCGATAAACTCTCCGTTTTGAACAACTCCACCGCCTACACCTGTACCTACTGTGTAATAAGCAAGACTTTTCTTACCTTCGCCAGCTCCAAGCTTGTATTCGCCATAGGCTGATGCATTTACGTCTGTTGTAACAAATATTGGCAGGTCAAATTCTTCCTTGAGAGATTCAACTATATTAAAATCTTTCCAACCTTCTTTAGGAGTATTCAAAATCTTTCCATAATCAGCCGAATCAGGATCAACATCAATTGGTCCAAAAGAACCAATGGCAATTGACTCAAGCTCGTCCTTATATTTTGCAAAAAAATTTTTAATATCAGCAAAAGTTTCAACTGGTCCCCTGGTATCAAACCTGGCCTGGTCTTTAATTTCTAAATCTTTGTTTCCAACAGCACAAATCATCTTTGTGCCACCAGCTTCTAATATTCCAAACATAAAGCCTCCTTACAATCCATTTCTTTCCTATATTTTACCATAATTAAGGGTTTATTCTTACCTGAATATAGAAATCAAATACTAATCGATTTTATAAGTCAAAAGCAAATTATTTCTTCTTTTTTCTATAATTTTAAAGCCAAGTTTTTTATGAAGGTCTAATCTCTTTTTATTTGTAAGGGAAACTTCAGATCTAATTTCTCTTCCCTTTTCAAAAAACGAAAAAGCTTCTCTTAATAGATTTTCTCCATAGCCGCACCTTCTATATTCTGGCTTAGTTTCAAGGGCTTCTATAAGATAAAAATCATCCTCATCATAAATCCTAAGGGCTGCTAGGTAGTTTTTTTTCATCTTTCAAAATAGCCAGGTAATTATTACCATTTTTTAAAAATTCATTTTGGATATAGGACTTGTAGCTAGTCCTTACTTTTTGATATAAAATATTTTTATCACTTATATCCTTATTATCCGACTTTACCATAGATAGGTTCTCCCAATTAGATTCTTCATAAATATCCATCAATCTTTCCAAGTCAATCCCATCTATTTTGTTTGTAAAAACAAGATTCATATAGCCTCCTAAGCTTATCTGAGATTTTTATACCCAAAACCACTCATCCAGACATGAAAATAAGGCCCTTTTGGGGACCTTAATTTTCTTCTTGATTTAATTCGTTAATTATATATTTGGGGGAAATATAATTTTATTTTTTATTTTGAGTGAATTTTATTTAAGTTCAAACTTATCAAAGTTAGATAGGACTTCTATATACAAGTGTCCTCTCTCTTCATCTTCAATTTCAAAAGATAGCTTAAGGTCTTTTAGAAGTTTATTTTCCTCTTCATTTTTTTCTTCTAAGAGAGGATTCTTATCCTCTACTTCACCATCGGAAGGATTTTTATCTCCCATACATGCACCCAAAGTAGCTATCAATAATAGCGAAGCTAGAATCTTATAAGTTATCTTCATAATCCCT
>CAMEGY010000165.1 GCA_945916625.1 uncultured Anaerococcus sp. | reverse complement strand
AGCGGTATGCCAGTCGTTGGTAGGAATGATATCAGGTTTGAAGTTAATTTCTTTAGGTAAAAGGGTGCAGGCCTTTGAGTAGAAGATATATCTTTCTGCGTCATCATCGTATCCATAAAGACCATCCCTATCAAAATATTCAAGGTTATCAATAAAATAATAAATTACCCCATCCCACTCTAATTGGTAAACACCAGCATATTGGTGTTTCCAATCAAGGTCTACATAAAATTCGGTGATTTTTTCCATCTTTTCACGATGGATACCATCAATGCCTTTATGCAATGGCATTACGACCCTGATATCTGCACCTTTTTTCTTCAATTCCTTAGGAAGAGCCCCCGCAACATCTGCGAGGCCTCCTGTTTTAATGAAAGGTACTGATTCACTTGTTAGAAAAAGTATATTCATTATTCACTCCTTTGTTCAAGTTTCTCGTTCTTACCAGTCACATAAGGATGGTTTCTGTTACCAAACAATCTAACATCATGACCTATTTGGGTGCCTTTATCAGTGATTACAAAGTTAAGAATCGCCCCTTCTTCTATAACTGAATCTTGGAAAATAATGGAATTTCTAATTATTGCACCCTTACCAATCTTAGCGCCTCTAAATACGATTGAATTTTCTACTTCCCCTTCGATAATTCCACCATTTGCTATTAGAGAGTTTCTTACCTTAGCATCTTTTGTGTATGATGTTGATGGTTCGTCTTTAGATTTAGTATATACAAGTCCATCATCATAAAACAATTTATCAAAAGTATCTTGGTTTAGAAGTCTCATATTTACTTCATAAAAAGAATTTATATCTTTAATAATTTCAAATTCTTTTTCTTGTCTGTAAAAATCAATGTTTAAATCGCCAGGATAGGCAAATATAGCTTGAAGCATTGAGCTTGAAGAGTTATCCTGCATTGCATTTCTAAGTATTTTTAAGAAAGCTTCTTTCTTCATAATAATAGATCCTAAGAATAGGTCAACTGTATCTGTAATACCTAAGTTTACGCCAACATCGGTTGGTTTGCCCTCTTCGTTAGAATTAATAATTGCTTGGTTTAGATATTCACCATCTTTATCAAGAGTTTTATTTGATAAAATCAAGCAATCTAAATCCTCATCCTTAATTTTTTCTGCTGCATCGTTTATGTCTTCTTTTATAATGTACATAGGATTTTTAATATATACATAATCGAAGTCATTTTCTAAGAAATATACTATAGCATCATAATAGGTTTCTACTTCACTTCTTATTTTTTTACCATCAAGACCAACAGGGTTTATCATCAACCCTCCACTACGCCTATTTAATTCCCAGCTCTTACCACTACCTATATGGTCAAGTGTTGATCTTAACTTACCACCTGCAAACAAAATAACTCTGTTTACATCATGATTAGCAAGATTTGATAAAGCAAAGTCTATTATTCTATATCTACCACCAAAAGGCAACATATAATCTGCTCTATGTTTACATAATTGTCCATAATTTGATTCGTTAAAGTCTGAACTATATACTAAAGAGACTATCTTTCCCATTCTATTCCTCCTCTATGCCTTCGTTGCTAACAAGATATACAAGATCATCATTTTCCTTGCCTATATCCTGACTAATCACCATATTCTCAGCGACAACAGCATTATAAACTCTTGCTCCAGCCTTAACTTTCACACCATTAAGGAGGACTGAATTATAAACTTCTGCTCCGTCTTCTATCTCTACTTCTGAAAAAAGAACTGAATGGTTTACTTTACCATCTATAATACAAGCTTCATTTACAAGCGTATCTGTTAAAACTGCATTTTTGCCAAGTCTATGAGGTGGAAGATTCAATGATTTGGTATAGATTCTCCAATTATCATCATAAATTCCTAGTTCATTGTTTGGATCAATCAAGTCAAGGTTTGCTTGCCAAAAACTTCTAACAGTTCCTACATCTTTCCAATAACCATCAAATTTATATACATATAAAGGAGAGCCTTGGTCTAGCATTTTTGGTATAATATCATGGCCGAAATCATTTGTAGAATTTTCATCTTCATAGTCCTTAATTAATTCTTTTCTTAGGACTTTCCAATTGAAGACATAGATACCCATAGAGGCTAAGTTAGATTTAGGATTTTCAGGTTTTTCCTCAAATTCAATTATTTTACCATCTTTATCAGTATTCATAATACCAAAACGACTTGCTTCATCCCAATCTACTTCCATAACAGCAATTGTACAATCTGCACCTTTCTTTTTATGCACATCAAGAAGCTCTCTGTAGTCCATCTTATAAATATGATCACCAGATAATATAAGAACATATTCTGGATTGACTTGGTCTAAGTAGTTAATATTTTCATATATGGCTGATGCTGTTCCTTCAAACCATCTACCACCGTCTTCTGTGTAATATGGACTTAGAATCCTAAGTCCCCCAAAGTTCCTATCATAGTCCCACGCTGCACCGATTCCTAAGTGTTCATTAAGTAATTGAGGTTTGTATTGGGTAAGGACACCTATATCTTTAATCTCACTATTTGTAGAGTTACTAAGGGCGAAATCAATAATTCTGTACTTTCCTCCAAATGGCACAACAGGTTTTGCCATATCTCGTGTCAAAGCCTTTAGCCTTGAACCTTGTCCACCAGCTAAAAGCATTGCTGCGGTATTGTTTACGTTTCTCATAAGCCCTCCTATTTATTGTAGTGTTTTCTTAATCTATATATACCCAATTAGAGGTATTATATTCTAAAACCTTTCCTAATATAATTTTATATAATATTTGCAGTTTTGACAAGGTCTATAAATTTAGTATAATCATCATATATGGGGATGCCATGGTTTCGACGTGATTGAAGAGGCTCTGGCTGCAGGTCGTATATCAAAACGTAAATTGATAATTAAATATAAACGCAAACGAAAATAGCGAAGCAAACTTCGCACTAGCTGCCTAGTAATAGGACAAGCAATGAATATTAGGTCCGTCGCAGACTTAATATTTGTTTTATAATTTCGCGACAACTAATATATCAAAGCTTTGAGAGATATTTAGTATTATGAAGCTAGCATATACATTTTTTGTAAGTTTTCTATTTTATATGCG
>CAMEGY010000164.1 GCA_945916625.1 uncultured Anaerococcus sp. | reverse complement strand
TTTTTTACAAAAAACTTGACAAATCTCAAACTATGGCTTACTATTATCTTAGATATTGATAAAGATTATTAATATCAGAAATAAAACATTAAGGAGTTATTATGAAAAAAGTTGCAATAATATATTTCTCTGGCACCGGCAATACCCTTGCTATGGCAAATGAAATATCAGATACGCTAAAAGATAATAATGTCGAAGTTAGCTTATTGACTGCTAGCGAATTTTCAAAAGACGATATAGAAAACTATGACGGTTTTGCCTTTGGCTGTCCTGCTATGGGTAACGAAGAGCTTGAAGATAGTGAATTTGAACCTATGTTTGAAAGTGTAGAAAATTCTCTATCTAACAAAGCAGTTTTAATTTTTGGTTCCTATGAATGGGCTGATGGCGAATGGATGACTAATTGGCAAGAAAGATGTGTAAATGACGGTATTAACTTAGTTTGTGATGGTCTTATTGCTTATGATTATCCAGATGAAGAAGCTTTAGAAGAATGCAGAAAGGCGGCCATAGAATTAGCTAAAGCCCTAGACTAGTATGCACGAAGTCTTACTCATAAAATATGCATCACAAACTTTGGCTAATAAAAAACTTGCCAATCTCTTTACTTTTAGGAACAAAGAAAAAATAGACATAGAAAAAATGGTTTTTGGGTGGAACGAAATTCTTAATGCTAAGGATTTTTATGTTGAAATCCTTAGCATTAGTGAATCTTCTGCTCAAATTTATGCCTATAGACCAGAAATACTTTAATGTGCCTTATGTCAAAGCCAAACTAAATGTCTCCTTGAAAAACTTGGATATAATACAAAAGACACAGACCAGTGCATAAACCATTTTAAAAAAAGATTTAGAAAAGAAAATTTCCCCCATGAAATTGGTATTTTCTTAGGGTACCCTTATGAAGATGTTATCGGGTTTATAGAAAATAAGGGTCACAAGTACTTAACGAACGGATATTGGAAAGTATATTCCAATAAAGAAGAAAAACTCAAACTTTTTGATGAGTATAATAAGATTAAAAAATCCTACAAGACAATTTATAATCACCACAAAAACTTGGTCAATCTTTGTGTAGGCTAGGATTTAATTATTAAAAAACGCTCAAAGTCCCCTGTTGGGGCAAATAATTGTCATATATTTACTAAAATAAATATCACCAAAATAATTAACACTAAAAAGGCTGGTCCAAATATCAATTAAGCTCCATTTATTATAGAAATCAAAGATACACTCAAATTATGATTTCTATTGGATTTGATATTGGATCAGCCTTTTCTTTCTTATTTTATTTCACAAAAATTGTGATTTTTAAATTTCTATTTAATTTTTTCTATAATTCTTGATCTGGTTTCAAAGTCATCAGAAGAGCCTGAAATTGAAGAATTTTCTTTTGCAAGGTCTAACATTTGGTCCAATACTTCCTTAGCATCTTTCAAATCGCCTGTTTTAGATGAGATTTTATCGATTCCTTCTGTCTTATATCTCCTAAGACCTTCATCAAATTCTTCGTATTTTGAATTGTAGGTATCTTGGCCCTCTTTTAATTGTAGGGCACCTTTTCTTAAATCTCCTATACCATTATTTAGGTCAGAAATCCCCTTGCTCATTGGATCTAGGGCTTTTTCTTTGATATCTCCTAGGTTGTTTATGGCATTTGTCCTTTCTTCGAATTCACTTAGGCCTGATGATAATTTCATAGATCCTTCCTTAAGATCTTTGGATTTATTATCTAAAGCCTTTAATCCTTGGGATACTTTTTGGACTCCTACCCTATTTTGACTTGTTGCATCTTTTAGTTTTTCCGAACCTTCTTTTAGACTAGAAATCCCATCATCAAGACTAATTAAAGCTTGATTTAATTTCATAAGATCGCTATCTGATAAGCCCTTTTCAAGTTTTATAGATCCTTGGGCAAGGCCTTTTGATGCTTTTGATAATTCAGCCTGACTAGTTTTGATTTTTCCACTCATCTCATCCATAGCCTCTTTTATCTTAAGAATTGAGCTACTTAATTCTGTCGCACCCCCAGATAATTCTGCCAATCCAGCTTGTACACCAGCATTAATCTGAGCATTGGCACTAAGACTTTGGGCATTTCCATAAAGATTATTTTCAATAGCTCTTAGGCTTTCAATCTCAGCAGCAAGGCTTCCGTCCTCATTTTTCGCTTCTAGACTTGCTATTTGATTTTCAAGTACTCCTGCATTTTGATTTATAGATCCAATTTGATTTTCAAGGCTTGGAGAATTTGCCATTGTCTCATTAAGTTTTGAAATAGAACCCGCAAAATTTTCGCTTGCCTTAGCTGTTTTATCAAGGCTTAAGCTCATTGTGGCAAGGCCTTCTGCCATAGGGGCTAATTTTTCTTCAAATTCATTTAGACCTACTGATAGAGTTTTTAAAGATTCGGCAAATTCAGTCACATCTGATCCACCGCTAGCTTCACTTAATTTTTCCCTTAATTCGCCAGATCCGGCACTTAGTTTTGCAAGGCCTCCATCAAGGTCTGTAGCACCCTTTTCTATACCAAGGGCAGCCTCATTTAATTTATCCATATTAGCATTTATTTCGCTAATACCTGCTGTATATTGGTTAATTCCAGAATTTAAACTTTCCCCACCTTGGTTTAGCTTACTTACGGCACCCGTTACTGGTTTTATTTGTTCAGGCAAGGTAGAGAAAGCTTGTGCCATTTGGTCAAAAGATGACTTTAATCTTGCCGAACCATCTTCAAGTTTGCCTGCTCCATCGCTTAAGTCAGATAAACCAGTAGAAATTTTAGTAGAACCGTCTTTTAGCTTGCCTGATGCATCTACTAGCTTATCAGAATTTTTTGTTAATTCATCGATTCCGTTTTCTAACTCGTCAATAGACCCCATATTTTTACCATCTTGAAAAATTTCGTTGGTTATTACTGCATAAACTTCACTTGGATTATAATTTTTTACATCCATTTCAAGGCTAATTTCATCTTTTAGCTTATCAAGCTTATCCTCGTCCAAAATTCCATCAAAATTCTCCCTAAGACCTGGAGTTAAGACGCTAGTTACAATCTGGTTTTTTCCGTCTTTTATAACTTTTGCTGAGCCTGCCTTAATA
>CAMEGY010000163.1 GCA_945916625.1 uncultured Anaerococcus sp. | reverse complement strand
AAAGAAACTCATAATGAATTATATCCAACATTTAGACAATAGAACATCGAGTATTAATAATAAAGAACTTAATTTGATAAAAATATATATAGATTACCTTGAGAATGATAATAAAACTATCTTATTAAGTAGATTTAATGAAATTACAGATAATAAGTTTATGAATGAAAAAATTATGGCTACAAGTAACAATATTTTGGAATTACGCTTGTTAATTAACATATGCAACGAGTACACAACATATGGATCCTTACATAGAAATGAAATACTAGGGTTTTGCCTAAAAAACACTAGGAGTCCGGTTATAAATTTATTGTCATATATTAGCCTGACCAACTCTTTGTACATTGATGAAGAATACGAAGGGTCATTAAAAATATTAAATGATGCTATATCATATGCCAAGTCAGTAGAGAGCATAGATGGTTTGACTTGCTTATATTATAATAAATTTTTGTGCGAAAATAAGTTGGATTTAAGTGATAGCTTAGATTCACTTAGACTATCAAAAATATTTGCGAGTCACTCTAAAAATGATGGTTTAGGAAAAATAATCTCTAATAAGAGTAGAAGAGTTCTTGGAAATTATTAATAACTTGTTTTAAGAGAAATTATTAAAGTTTCAATGAGAATTAGGACACGGATGTCCTTTCTTATTTGTTTATTGTTTGATATTATAAGGATAATAAAATTACAATAATTATTTTTTATATAAGTAGAATATTACTGTAAAATTCAAAATAAGAAAGTGAGTATTGGAATGTCTAAAAACCTTATCCTGATAAAGAAAAGTTAGAAAAAATTAGGTATAATTTTAATTATATCATACCTATTGTTTTTGGTTTATTGGCTGTAAATTATTCACATTGGTATTATCCATTAGCATTTTTGGTCTGTACCATATTTAATATTGGTCTTGATTTCTACTTGTATAGGAAGATTAAATCTAAAAAAAGAATTCTTATTAATTTTTTACTATTAGTATTTTTTGCATATCTTACTTGGAAATTTCCAGAAAATGATATAGGCAGAAAAAACCACATGTCGGCTCTAATTTTCTAATAAAATTAATAATACAACTTTATAAAATGAGCATCGCAGAGATATGGAAGCTTATCCATATATCTGTGGTGTTTTTTTATTGCTTTAAGTTTGATATAATACTTATAGATTTATATGGATATATTAGAAATGAATTTTTTGTTTACTTATGTATAATAGTAGGTAAGTTAGGAGAATATTATGGCACTTAATATAAATTGGTATCCTGGTCATATGAAAAAGACCAAGGAAGAGATTGAGAAAAATTTAAAGCTGGTTGATATAGTTTTAGAGATTATAGATGCGAGGATTCCGGAGTCTTCTAGAAATCCTATGCTTGATGATATTTTGGGGCATAAACCAAGGCTTATTATCATGAATAAGGTTGACCTTTCAGATCCAAAGGAAAACCAAAAGTGGATTAATAAGTTTAAAAATGATGGAATTGTGGCTATTCCAATGAATTCTAAAGAAAGAATTAATGTAAATAAGATTTATGATATAGCAAGGGACATACTTTCTGATAAGTTTAAAAAGCACGAAGAAAAAGAGATTGATAATCCTCTAATCAGAATGATGATTGTTGGCGTGCCAAATTCTGGTAAGTCTACTTTTATAAATAATGTCGCCCAGAGAAAGGGTGCTAGGGTTGGAAACCGTCCTGGGGTGACCCAAACCAAACAATGGATTAAGACAAATTCTAATCTTCAGCTACTAGATACTCCTGGTGTTTTGTGGCCAAAATTTGATGATAGGACTGGCCTTCACCTTTCATATACAAATGCGATTAAGGACGAGGTTGTAAGTATAGAAGATTTGACCCTTTATTTCTTGAAGGAAATGGCAAAAGAATACCCAGAAAATCTCAAAGAAAGATACGGAGTAGACCCAACTATGGATGCTATTGATATCTATGAAGCAATCGCAAAAAAACGTGGGGCAATAATTGCTGGTGGAGATTTTGATTATACAAGGACTGCGACTATTATCCTAAATGATTTTAGGTCCGGAAAGCTTGGAAGAATTACCCTTGAGAAAATATGAAATATTCAGAATATAATGACCAAATAAAAAAAGAAATATATGAAAAATATGAATATATTGCAGGTATAGATGAGGTTGGCAGGGGGCCTTTGGCAGGTCCTGTTGTAACCTGTGCGATTATTATGAAAAAGGATTCACATATTGAGGGAGTGACAGATTCTAAGAAGCTTAACCGCAAGAAAATGTTAGATCTAAAGGATCAAATTTTAGCGGATGCTATTGCAGTTGCTTATGGGTTTGCCAATCCAGCAAAGATTGACAAATTAAATATCAGACAGGCAACCCTTGCTGCTATGAAAGATGCCCTAGAAGGCCTTGAAATCCGTCCAAATATTGTCCTTATAGATGCGGAAAGGATTGACACAGACCTTCCCCAACTCAATATTGTAAAGGGCGATCTAAATGAGTATGCCATTTCTTGCGCATCGATTTTGGCGAAAGTTAGGCGAGACGATATTATGATCAATTTTTCAAAAATCTATCCAGGATATGGTTTTGAGACAAACTTTGGCTATGGAACCAAGGCCCATTATGCTGGTCTTGAAAAGTATGGAGAAACACCTATCCACAGGCAAAGTTTCTTAAGAAAATTTCATGAAAGGCAGCTATCATTCATATGACAGAAAAAAGAAGATTAGGGGATTTTGGTGAAGATTTAACTTGTGAATATCTTCAGAAAAAGGGATATAAAATCCTTGACAGAAACTATAGCAAAACTTTTGGAGAGATAGATATAATCGCAAGAAAGGGCGAAGTTATTTCTTTTGTGGAGGTAAAGACCCGTAAGTCTGATACCTTTGCCTATGCGGCTGAAGCAGTCAATTTTTATAAGCAGCAGAGAATTATGAAGGCAAGTCAGGCCTACCTGATGGAGAAAGGTCTCACTGATTTTTTGATTTCCTTTGATATTAGCGAAGTCTACATGGATACTAGAAAGATAAATTATATAGAAAATGCTTTTTGATATGGATAAGAGAGAAATATTTTTATACTTAAATTATTTATACATTAACAATAGAA
>CAMEGY010000162.1 GCA_945916625.1 uncultured Anaerococcus sp. | reverse complement strand
CTCAGGATACAAAATCAATACACATTAGGATAAAAGAAGTATTTTCTGCTATTTTTCTCTGAAGATCAACCATTTTTTCTCTTACATAATCTCTTGCAGATACCCATGAAACATTGGCAGTCACTTCATCATTCCTTAAATTTTCCGTTACATCTTCTCCATTAAGATAGAGTTTATTATCCTTAAAACCTATGCTAATTTCATCCAGTAAGGATTTTAAAATTCCATCATCGCTTTTCTCGCTATAGCCCTTATCAAGAAAATATTTTGTAACTGCCCTATACATTAGACCGGTATTTAGGTATTCAATTTTTAATTTCTCTGATAATATTTTTGAAATTGTTGATTTTCCTGAGCCGCTAGGTCCATCGATAGCAATTATATAAGTCATAAATTCTCCTTTATGAAATTCGCAGCTGCATAGGCTGTTGAAAAGCACATTTGAAGGTTATATCCACCTGTTAGGCAATCAATATCTAAGATTTCTCCAACAAAGAATAAATTTTCTACTAGTTTTGATTCCATATTTTTTGGATTAATCTCTTTAACATCTACCCCACCTCTTGTGACTATTGCGGATTCAAAAGAACCGAACCTATCAAAAACAAGGTCAAAGTTTTTCATTTTGTCTACTAGTAATTTTCTTTCTTCCTTACTAAACTCAGAAGCTATCTTAGTATGCTCTATGCCTGCTTTTTCAAATATTAGCTTAAGCAAAGAATCCTGTGACAATGACTTAAGTGCATTTTCGATAGACTTCCTTGAATTAAGCTTAATTAAATCTATAATTTTTGTATCTAATTCATTATAAGTTATATCCTTACAAAAATCTATAGTAAGACTATTTATTTTTTCATCAACCATAAAGGAAGAGGCCCTAAAAGCACCTGGACCTGTTATAAAATTAGAATTTAACAAAATATCACCATCGATACTAATATTTTTTGTATCACTTGTCATATTTATCCTTACATCTGTAAGTGAGAGAGCCCTTATGTTAAGCTTATCCTTGATAAAAATTGGAACTAATACAGGTCTTGGTTTTATAATATTATGGCCAAGTTTTTTCGCTAGTTCATATCCATATCCGTCAGATCCTGTATTTGGATAGGACCTCCCACCTGTTGCTACTATTAGATAATCGAAGCTATATGACTTGTTACTATTATCAGTCAGATAAAATTTCTCATCATAATATACTTTTCTAATAAATGTACCAAGTCTTAGTTTAACTAAATTTTCTTCTAATCTTTTCTTAAAAAATGAAACTACATCACTTGCTTTCTCACTTTTTGGAAAAACTCTTCCATCATCTTGATTAGATGTTTCTAATCCATTTTTATTAAAAAATTCTATAAGCTTATAATTATCGAATTGAATAAAGGATGAGTATGTAAACTTCTTATTTCTTATAACACAATTTAAAAATTCATTATATAAAGCAGTATTAGTAAGATTGCACCTACCTCCTCCTGTCATTAAAAGCTTTTTCCCTAATTCCTTGTTAGTATCAAAAAGAGTTACTTCATTATTTTAAACTTATGCAATTAGAGCTGCCATCATTCCGGATGGTCCTGCGCCTATAATCCCTATTTTTCTCATATTTATCCCACAAAAAAAGATAGTTTCCTATCTTATAATCTCTTTTACAAACTTTAATTCTTCATTATTAAAATAACTGTATTCTTCTTTTTTTAAATCGTCTAGGTTTATTTTGCCTATTCTAATTCTTTTTAAATTTAGAACATTTACAGAAAAATATTTAAACATCCTTCTAATTTGCCTATTATATCCTTGGTGAATGATGACATTATAAGTGTTATTTCCTAAATAAAATATTTTAGCATTAGAAGTTTTTTCACCATTTCCTATATCGAGTCCTTTTTCAAACTCCTTTTCTTGAGCTTTATTTAATCTTTTATCAACCCTTACAATATATTCCTTATCAAGCTTATACTTTGGATGGGTAAGACTATTGGCAAACTCTCCATCATTTGTAATAATCAATAATCCTTCACTGTCTTTGTCTAGTCTTCCAGCAGCAAAAAATCTCGTACCTATATCTATTAGATCATTCAAATCTTTTTTGTTAAATGGATCAAAGTTTGATGTAATAAAACCTACAGGCTTGTAGAGTTTGATATAGAACTTTTTTACAAGTCCTAGGATCTGTCCCTCTACTTCAACTTCATCTTCATTAGATATTTTTATTCCTGGTTCTGTAACAACCTTTCCATTTAGCTTAACCTTGCCTTCTTCTATAAGGTCATCAGCTTTTCTTCGAGAAGTGTATCCGCTATTTGCAATAAATTTATTAATCCTCATTTTTATCATTCCTTATTTCAGGGAGGTCATCTAAAGATTCTAAATTAAAATATTTCAAAAATAAATCAGTAGTGCCATAGATAATAGGTTTACCTATCTTATCGAGTCTTCCTTTTTCTTTGATTAAGTCTTTATCTAAGAGCGAATCTATAGTAGATTGAGAGTTTACTCCCCTAATCTTATCAATTTCCACCCTAGTTATAGGCTGCTTATAGGCAATAATCGAAAGTGTTTCTAGGGTTGAATTGCTAAGTTTTTTTTCTGATTTAGATAAAAGACTTTCAAAATACTTATCACTAGCCTTCCTGGTTGTAAATTGATATGAATTATTAAATCGTCTTATGACTAAGCCGCTTTCCATATTTATTCTTTCTTCTAACATATTATTAAGGCATTTTTTTATTTCTGACTTAGAAAAATCATATAAAATTTTACTTAATTCGTCTATATCTATTGGGTCTGCCCATACATATAGGACTTCTTCTATAAGTCCTTTTAAATAATCTTCTGTCATTTATCCCTCTTTATAATCCTAAAAGAATTTTCTTCTATCTGTTTTATATATATTTCATTAAGCCTTACAAGTTCAAGTAGAGCAAGAAAGGTTGCGATGCACTCTGCCTTAGAGTTAATTCTTTTAGTTATATCCAGTAAATTTAATTCTTTTGAGAAATTTAAAGTTTTTCTTAGACTTATTAGATAGGAATTTACATCAGGAATCCTTACCTGTTCAAAAATCTTTTCTTCTTTTTGCTTTTCTTTGTCTATCTTTCTTAATAACTTGGTAAATTCTTTA
>CAMEGY010000161.1 GCA_945916625.1 uncultured Anaerococcus sp. | reverse complement strand
TTTATCAAGACTAAAATTTAAATTGAGGAATAAATAAATGTCTATAGATTACTCAAAATTAGTAAAAGAATACAAGCCCCAAATGACAGAGTCAGAAAGAATGGATAAGTACTTAAAGGGTGATAAAGTAGACCATATTCCATTTATATTAGAGGGATTTGATATGCCATTTTGGCATAACTTAGGTTATACAACAAAAGAAGTAAACGAGGATTTTGATCTTTTTACTAAGTTATTAGATAAAAAGTTTAAAGAATATGATCTAAATGGCATAGCAATTGGCTATAATCTTCAAAACTTTGGAGAAATACTGGGCTCTAAATTAGAAATTCCAAATGAAGGAGCTTCTAGGATTGTAGAATATGCGCTTAAAGATGGGATAGACCTAGATAAGATAGAAGTTCCAACTAGGTCTAATAATCAAGGACTTGAAAATTTATTTCAAGAAGGGAAAAAGTTAAAAGAAGTTTTTCCAGACCAAGATATGGGCTGTTTTATTGTAGGACCTATATCTCTTGCTGCAGAGTTAAGACCTGTAGAAAAGCTACTTAGGGACTTGAGGAAAAGTCCAAAACAAGCCTTAGAACTTATCAATTTTTGTACAGAAGCAGCGATAAGTTTTGTTAGAGAATTTACACAAGAGTTTGGATCAAGCCAAGTTTATATTCCAGACCCTGTATCCAGCCAAGACCTACTTAGTTTTGATCAGTTTAAGGAGTTTTCATATCCTTATCAGGAAAAACTTATAAATGAGCTAGTATCTATAACAGGTCAAAAGCCTATACTTCACATATGCGGTCATACAAAGGAATTTTGGCCTTATCTTTATAAACTAGATATTGATGCTTTTTCAGTAGATAATTGTGAAGACTTAGAGGAGACCAAGAAATCATTTGGCGACAAAATGATAATAATAGGCAATGTCCCACCAACTAGTGTTATGAGGCTGGGAAGTCCTGAGGATGTCGTAGAGGCTGTAAAGATGTGTATTAAAAAAGCTGCTGACAGTCCAAATGGATATATTATAAATCAGGGCTGCGATACTCCTATAGGAACGCCACAAGAGAATATTGACGCTTATATTTATGCAGTTAGAAAATACGGTGCCAATGCAGTCAAGGGAAAGGTACCGGAGGCTGTTTACCAAGACTAAAATTTAAGAAAGTCTAAAACTAGCTAAAAGATTATTTCCCTTTCTCAGGCCAAGCTTTATAGATGGAGGAAGGGACCCAAGGACCCAAGGAAGCTATTGAAGAAGCTGTAAGAGAGGCCATACTCATGGCCTACGATTCACCGAACGGCTATGTTCTAGCTTCAGGCTGCGATATTACACAAAATGTTCCAGTAGAAAATGTAGACGCCTTTATGGCAGCAGGAAGAAAATACGGCCAATTACCCATAGATCTAGACCTTTTAAAAGGCGAATAAATATGTTTATAAGAATAGATTCCATCTCTAATCTAATGCACGAAAAAGAGGTGAATAAATTTGAACTGACCCCAAAAAGTTGGACCTAAAACCAACTTTTTGGGGTCACCTTAACTCCATGCGTCAGCTCTTTTTCTATGCAATTTGTATCGATTCAATATTGGAATGACTTTTGTAATACCATATAAACGCGATGGTGGAGATGGCCCAAGTGAGTGGGTAGGCCCAAAAGACAACGCGGATATCTGGGATGAAGCGAAGGGTAACGGTCGCATAAGTAATGCGAATAAGACACCAAGCGACGAGCATGACGTACATAGGTACTTTTGTTTTTCCCAATCCTCTAAGAATCCCAGATAAAAGATGGGATGCAGAAAGGAGAAAATAGAAGAGGGAAATGATACGCGCTCGTTCGACACCAATGGCGATGACTTCTGGCGTATCACTAAACATCGAGATCAGAACAGGTGCCAAAGTCCAGATTACAATTCCAGTAATTTGAGCCAGAATGATACCACTAACAAGACCAAATTTGGCGCCTTTTCGAACACGGTCGTATTCTTTCGCACCCAAGTTTTGACCAACAAAGGTCGTTAATGCCATACTAAAACTCATGATGGGTAAAAAGGCAAAACCTTCAATCTTAGAATAGGCCCCATTTCCAGCCATGGCAGCAGAGCCAAACATGTTGATATTCGCCTGCATGATGACGTTGGCAAAGGAGATGACGGAGTTTTGTACTCCTGTAGGAATGCCCATATTTAATACTTTTAATACGGTGGCTTTATTGATACCAATTTCTTTTATGCGCAGACGATGGGGTCCATCCACACGCATAAGCTTGGTGAAGGCCAGGACCGCACTCACCCCTTGGGCAATGACTGTCGCAAGGGCGGCGCCTTGCACACCCATATCCATGTATACGACAAAGACTATGTCTAAGACCACATTGACGATGGATGCGACAATTAAGTAATACAAAGGTCTTCTGCTATCGCCCACAGCTTGGAAAATCCCAACGCAGGCATTGTAGATGACCGTAAAAAGACCGCCAAAAAAATACGTTCTTAGATAAGTAGTCGCCGTCGGGAGAACATTGTCGGGCGTTCCCGTCCATACGAGAAAGTAGGGGGTTCCGATGACTCCCAGGGCAACAACCAATAAACCTGCGATAAAAGAGACAGCGATGGTTGTATGGATCGCGATGCGCACGTTTTTATCATCTTTCGCCCCAAAATATTGGGAGATGATGACGCTACTTCCGATGAACACGCCTCGTAAGAATCCTAGAATTAAAAAGATGATACTCCCCGTCGATGTGACTGCAGCAAGAGCGACTTCACCCACGACATTCCCCACCACAAGGGAGTCCACCACATTATATAATTGTTGAAATAATTGCCCTAAAAATAAAGGCAGAGCAAAAAAGATAATTGCTTTCGATATTTTTCCTTCGGTCATTTTATCCTCGATTCTTATTCATTCTATTATTATATACCAATGGAAATAAACATGGAGATTTCTCGGACAAAAAAGAGACGTGCCTACGGCACAGTCTCTTCAGTAGCTTCGATTACTCTCCTTTTTCTTCTCCTTCAATACTAAACTCAATATCTTTTGCCTTTTCATAATAGTATGCATGGCCTAAAGATGCATCACCAGGACCAAAAACAAAAGCGGGAAAAGGAAAGGCT
>CAMEGY010000160.1 GCA_945916625.1 uncultured Anaerococcus sp. | reverse complement strand
AGTAACCGACGAAGATGTAGCAGATGTTGTTTCAAGCTGGACAAATATACCAGTTTCTAAGCTTGTAGAGACAGAAAGAACAAAAATCCTTCACCTAGCAGATACTCTTCATAAAAGAGTAATAGGGCAAAACGAAGCAATAAATGCAGTCTCTGATGCTATTATAAGGGCTAGGTCTGGACTTAAAGATCAAAATAGACCTATAGGATCTTTTATATTTTTAGGCCCAACAGGAGTTGGTAAGACAGAACTTGCAAAGACTCTAACAGAAGCAATGTTTGATGACGAGCATAATATGATAAGGATTGACATGAGTGAATATATGGAAAAATACTCAGTATCAAGGCTAATCGGTGCTGCTCCAGGTTATGTAGGCTATGAAGAAGGTGGACAACTTACAGAAGCTGTTCGAAGAAAGCCTTATTCAGTAATTCTTTTTGATGAGATAGAAAAAGCCCATCCAGATGTATTTAATATATTGTTACAAGTCCTAGACGATGGTAGACTAACAGATAGTCAAGGTAGGACCGTAGAATTTAAGAATACAATAATTATAATGACATCTAATATTGGGTCAGAATTGCTAATTGATGGGATAAAAAGCGACGGCACAATTAAGAAAGAAAACCAAGAACAAGTGGAAGAAGTTCTAAGATATTCTTTCAAACCTGAGTTTTTAAACAGGATAGACGATATAGTGATGTTCACACCATTAACTAGCGATCAAGTCTATAAAATTATTGACCTACAAATTGATAATATAAGAGAGAGATTAGCTGATAAGGACATCAAGCTAGAAATTACACCGGCTGCAAAAGAATACATTTTACACAATTCTTACGATGTAGAATATGGCGCAAGACCTGTTAAGAGATACCTACAAAGAAATGTAGAAACACAACTAGGTAGACTTATCATAGAAGGTAAAGTAGCTGATAGGGATACAGCGGTACTAGAAGTGGTAGATTATAAACTAGAATTTAAAATAAAATAGCATTTAAAGCTAAGTAGAAATAAAAACAGAGTAATTTAGTTAATTATTCTGTTTTTGTTTTGGCTATTTTCTGGGACTTATACTATATGTAGTAATTTATAATGGACCGACTACTACATATAGTAGAAAAATTTTACTTTCTATATCAAATGTGATATGATATTTATGAACAATTTCGGAGGTAAAAATGTTACAGGTAATAAAAAGAGATGGTACTAAAGTCGACTTTAATAAAGATAAAATCACTATAGCTATCGAAAAAGCAATGCATTCCCCAAGCGGTATTTATGTGGAAGGGCAAGCTTTTGAAATAGCAAGTGAGATAGAAGATAGGTCTAAAAATAAAAGAGAAATCTCAATCTATGAAATCGAAGATTTAGTCTACTACAAACTAATTGATAGGAAAAACCCAGCTACTGCCAAGGCTTATGAGTCTTATAAGTCAGTTCAAGCCTACAAACGCGAGCAAAATACATCTGATGATGAAATAATCGGGCTGTTAAATCGAACAAATATAGATGTAATGGATGAAAACTCAAATAAAAATCCTATAATTGCTTCAACGCAAAGAGACTTAATAGCAGGTGAAGTAGCAAAAGACATAGCAAAGAGAAAACTTATACCAGCAGACCTTGTAGAGGCTCACGAATCAGGAGCAATACATATCCATGACCTTGATTATCTAATTCAACCAATATTCAATTGTTGTTTGGTAGATATGAAAGATATGCTAGATAATGGGACAGTTGTAAATGACAAGATGATTGAAACCCCAAAATCATTCCAAGTAGCTTGTAATGTAATGACTCAAATTATTGCACAGATTGCATCCAACCAATATGGTGGGCAATCAATTAACATATCTTGTCTAAGCCCATATCTTGAAAAATCTTTTAATAAAAATATGAAATTATCAAAAGAAATCTTAGGAGATACTGAAAAGGCAAAGGAAATGGCTGATGCCTTAACAAAGAGAGATCTTGAAAGTGGAATCCAAACAATCCAGTACCAGATAAACACTCTAATGACATCAAATGGCCAATCACCTTTTGTTACACTTTTTATGCATACAGATGAAAATGATCCATACCTAGACCAAACTGTAGAAATAATTAATGAAATCCTAAAACAAAGAATCCAAGGTATAAAAAATGACCAAGGTGTATATGTAACACCAGCTTTTCCAAAGTTAATATATGTCCTTGATGAAAATAACGTCAATCCGGACTCAAAATACTTTGATCTAACAAAACTTGCTGCTAAGTGTACTGCAAAGAGAATGTACCCTGACTATATATCAGCTAAAAAAATGCGTGAAAACTACGAAGGAAATGTATTTTCTCCAATGGGGTGTAGGGCATTCCTTCCGCCATATAAGGATAAATATGGTGATTATAAATTTGATGGTAGGTTCAACATGGGAGTTTGCACGATAAATCTCCCACAAATAGGAATTTTGGCCCAGGGTGACGAAGACCTATTCTTTGAAATATTAGAAAAGAGATTAGAACTAGTTAAGGAAGTCGGCCTGTTAAGATACGAACACTTATCCAAAGTAACAAGTGATTCCTCACCAATCCATTTCCAACATGGTGCAATAGCAAGACTTAAAAAACACGAATCTATTAAGCCACTATTAGAAAATGGTTATGCAACAGTTACAATTGGCTATATTGGAATATATGAAGCTACAAGATTAACCATAGGGGAAAGCCATACTACAAAAAAAGGCCATGACTTTGCCATGAAAATCATGGAAATGTTAAATGAAAAGAAAAATGAGTGGACAGATCAATACGGTATTGCCTTTGCTGTCTATGGTACACCTGCAGAAAGCCTAACTCACAGGTTTGCATCTATTGATAAAGAAAGGTTTGGAGATATTGAAGATGTCACAGACAAGGGATATTATACAAATTCTTTCCACGTAGATGTAAGAGAAGAAATAAGTGTTTTTGAAAAATTTGATTTTGAATCAGAATTTCAAGAATTATCCACAGGCGGTTGTATTTCCTACGCAGAAATTCCAAATATGACCAATAATATTGAAGCAGTCCTAACTATGATTGAATATATCTACGATCACATTCAATACGCAGAATTCAATACTAAAAGCGACTATTGTGGAAACTGTGGCTATGATGGAGAAATTCTCCTAGATGATGATA
>CAMEGY010000159.1 GCA_945916625.1 uncultured Anaerococcus sp. | reverse complement strand
AGAAGAAATCGATGAGATTATGGACCAAATTGACAAAGAATCAGTAATTGTCATGACAGTAGCAGACAAGGACCTATCCTTATACTTGAGAGCAAGGGCCAAGGAAGCTAATATAATCGTGCTTGATATCCTATCCTATGGAATAAACAAATTTGAAGAACTTACAGGCAAGAAGGCCATCAGAAAGGCAGGCCTAACTAGGACCCTTTCAAGTGGCTACTTCAAAATGATAGACTCAATTGAATTTGCAATCCAATATGATGATGGCAAAGACCCAAGAGGCTTTCCAAAATCAGATATAGTTCTTGTAGGTGTATCAAGAACATCAAAGACACCGACAACCATGATTCTCGCCACCAAAAACTTCAAAGTATCAAATCTTCCACTAGTGCCAGAATCAGTGCTCCCACAAGAGCTCTTCGAGGTTGACCCAGATAGGATAATAGGACTAGTAATAGACCCTGACAAACTATCTGACATAAGGTCCCTAAGAACTAAGACCTTAGGCCTAAAGGGAGAGAGCAAATATTTTGACAAGGAAAGGATCAAAGAAGAGCTAGACTACGCCATGGAAGTCTTCAAAGACCTTGACTGCAAGGTAATAGATGTGACAGAAAATACAATCGAGCAGACAGCTACAGAAATAGTCCAATATTACTTTGATAAATTTCCAGAAGAAAGAGAAGAAAAATCTTAAGCTATAGAAAAGAGGGAAAATGAGTAAAGAAAAAATCCTAGTATTAAACTTTGGCGGCCAATACGACCAGCTAATAGTAAGAAGAGTTAGGGAAATGGGAGTCTACGCGGAGCTTCACGAATGTGATGAGCCTATCGCAGAAATAGATACAACAAATCTTGCAGGAATAATCCTAACAGGCGGTCCACAATCGGTAACAGACTCTGACAGCCCAAGAGCAGATAAAAAAATCTTTGATCAAGCTGTACCAATTTTAGGAATCTGCTATGGCCACCAATATATAAACCATCACTTCGGCGGAGAAGTCGAAACACCATCTCTCGCTGAATACGGCAAAACCCAGCTAGAAGTAGACAATAAATCCAAATTATTTGAAAATCTACCAAAAGAATCCATAATCTGGATGAACCACAAAGACAGGATAAGTAAAATTGCCCCAGGTTTTGAAGTGATAGCAAAAACAGCAAACACAGAAGTTGCTGCCATGGAAAACCTAGATAAAGAAATATATTCTGTACAATTCCACCCAGAAGTTGTCCATTCAGAATACGGTAGGGAAATCTTAGAAAACTTTGTCCTAAATATCTGTGGGGCAGAAAAAACATGGAAAATGTCAGACTTTGCCACAGAAATCATAGAAGAAATCAAAGAAAAATATAAGGACGAAAAAATGATCTGTGGCCTATCAGGCGGGGTAGATAGTTCTGTAGCAGCCACAATAGTATCAAAAGCCATAGGAGATAACCTAACCTGTATCTTTGTAGACCACGGTCTCCTTCGTAAAGACGAAGCAAAATCAGTTATGGAAACCTACAAAGGTCTCGGCCTAAATGTCAAAATGGTAGATAAATCCAAAGAATTCCTATCACTATTAGAAGGAGTATCAGATCCTGAAACTAAGAGAAAGATAATAGGCAACCACTTCGTAGAAGTCTTCGAAGAAGAAGCCAAAAAAATCGGTGGAGCAAACTACCTAGTCCAAGGCACAATCTACCCAGACGTAATCGAATCTGGTAAAGATAAGGCAAGCGTCATAAAAAGCCACCACAATGTAGGTGGCCTACCAGAAGATATGGACTTCAAAGGACTTGTAGAACCACTAAGAATGCTATTTAAAGACGAAGTGAGAAAAGTAGGTGAAGAAATCGGCATCCCACACGACATGGTATGGCGCCAACCATTCCCAGGACCAGGCCTTGCTATAAGAGTAATGGGAGAAATTACCGAAGATAAACTAAGAATAGTCAGAGAAACAGACGCAATCCTAAGAGAAGAAGTTAAAAACTTTGGCCTAAACGAAGACATCTGGCAATACTTCACAGTCTGGACCCCAATCAAAACCGTAGGAGTAAAAGGAGATGCAAGAAGCTACGACAACGTAGTAGCAGTAAGAGCCGTCACATCTACCGACGCCATGACAGTAGAAGCAGCCAACCTCCCATACGAGCTCCTTCAAACCTTATCAAATAGAATGATAAACGAAGTAGAAGGAGTAGGCAGGATAGTATATGATATAACCAGCAAACCACCAGGAACAATTGAATGGGAATAGGCCCAGAAAAGAAGTTAGCAACACTAATAATAGTTTAGATAGAAATGTTTTAGGAGTAAACTATAACGGTTCTGTTGTAGAGAATTTTTATCATCCATATGAAGCAATTTTTTCAGATGATGTTAAACGAATCCATTGGCAAGATGAGAGACAGGAAGATAGGTATACCTATTTATTATAAAACAAGCCATTCTTCAGCAGAAGGTAAAATATTCTTATGGATATAAATTTAATGCTGGACGTATGAAAAGACAAAAAATCATGTTGCCTGTCAAAGAAGATGGCATACCAGATTATGATTATATGAGACAATACATTCAGATTGAAGAGATTAAGCAAAGTTTTAAGATTTTGGATTATTACAGAGAAATATAAGTAGGTGAAAAATGAGTTCAAATATTCCATTAGGAAGACTAAAAGAAGTAGACATTAGAGAGTTATGGGCACATGAGCAATATAACTTTTCTAATTGGTTAGCGAAAGAGGAAAATATTGAATTGCTTAATGAAACAGTGGGTCTTACTTTAACTGATATAGACAAGGAAGTTTATGTTGGATCATATCGATGTGATCTAGTGGCTGTTGATGAAACGACTGATGTCAAGATTATTATAGAGAATCAATTAGATTCTACCGATCATGATCACCTAGGAAAAATTATCACTTATGCATCAGGACTTGATGCCAATGTGATTATTTGGATTGTAAAAGAAGCAAGAGAAGAGCATAAAAGTGCCATTGAATGGTTGAATAACAACATGGCAAAAGAAATTTCTTTCTTCTTGTTAGAGATTAAGGCTTATAGAATTGGGGATTCACTTCCAGCACCAATGTTCAAAGTAGTTGAGAAACCTAATGATTTTATTAAGAGTAATAAAAGTGTAAAGGATGGAGATTTATCCAAAACACAAGCAGAAAGACTTA
>CAMEGY010000158.1 GCA_945916625.1 uncultured Anaerococcus sp. | reverse complement strand
TTGTAGGAGGATTCCTTGCCAAATCTTATGCAGATAGACAAAAAGGCTACGAGATAAGAATAGGAATAGAAGTAGGAGAAAATACTGTCGATTCAACCATACATCCAAGTGGAAGGCAGGTAGCCTACTTCAAAATCGAAGATGAAAAGCTGGGACCTTGGGATATGATGCGCTTTGTAAAGGATAGCGATAAAATGACAATAGCAGAAATAAGCAAGAAGCTTGGCCAAGATCCTAAATATTCTAAGAAATCAAAATTAGTCTATGATGGCAAGGACTACAACAAAATGACATCTGCCATGTATGAAAAAAACAAGGGCAAGCTAGGTGATGTGATCAAAATAAAAAGTCTAGAAGAAGGTGCCTATCTAATAAAGGAAACCGACGAATCCTTCAAAGAAAGCAAGGCCAAAGAGAAAATTACAACCAGGATAGAATATGTAGGCAAAGAATCAGCTCCAGATGGAGTATTGGAACTTAAAGCAAATTAGATTTGAAATGTAAAGACTAAAAATAATGAAATACTAAACCTTAAGCAAACGCAAATAATTTTGCGTTTGTTTTGCGTTTTAATATAAAAAGTTATGATAAATTATTAAAAGGATTTATCGAGGCTTTTATAGACCTTATTGGGAATATTGGTTGTGGGCTATTTTTAGCTAGAAAAACTGGATAATAATACAAATAGTAAAATATAAATTGACAAATTAAGGTAAATAAAGTAAATTATTCAAAATCATACTTTAGTATGATAAGACGGTGTATGGATAGACATATGCACTAATAGAAAAGAAAGAAATTATCCAGGATTTTTTCTGGATTTAGTTAAGGAGTAATTATGGAAATTTTTAAAAGTATTATATCTACGGTCAATGGATATCTCTATTATCCTATTTTGATCATAATCCTTTTAGCTTGTGGACTTTATTTTACGATAAGGACCGGACTTGTTCAGTTTAATTTATTTTCTGATGCAGTCAGAGTCATAGGAGAAAAACCAGCAGGTAAGGATGATGTATCAAGCTTCCAAGCCCTCATGGTCTCAACTGCATCTCGTGTTGGGACGGGCAATATAGTAGGAGTGTCTAATGCAATTTGCCTAGGTGGACCGGGAGCAGTTTTTTGGATGTGGATTATTGCTCTTATTGGTGGAGCTTCTGCCTTTATCGAGTCGACTTTGGCACAGATATTTAAGAAAAAGGCTGACGATGGGTCAAGCTACGGTGGACCTTCTTATTACATAGAAGAGGGACTAGGATCAAGAAAACTCGGAGTGGTCTTTGCCATTGTCCTTATCCTTACCTATGCGGTTGGTTTTAATATGCTGGCATCATTTAACCTCCAAGACTCATTCAAGGCTTATAGCTTCTATGAAGCTGGCAGGACTCCTTGGGTAATCGGATCTGTACTTGCTCTGGGTGCTGGATATTGTATCCTAGGTGGCGGCAAGAGAATTATTAAATACACTTCAATTATCGTGCCAATCATGGGTCTTATCTATGTATTTATGTCAATTTTTATGATAGGAATTAATTTTAAAAACATAGGACCAATGTTTAAGCTAATCCTAGATGATGCCTTTAACTTCAGGGCAATATTCGGTGGTGTAGCTGGTTCTGCAATGGTTGAAGGAATCAAAAGAGGTCTTTATTCTAACGAGGCTGGTATGGGTTCTGCCCCAAATGCTGCGGCAAGCGCTGTAGTAAGCCATCCTGTCAAACAAGGTCTTGTGCAAATGGTATCTGTATTTATAGATACGCTTGTAATTTGTACAGCTACAGCCTTTATGGCCCTTGTATCAGGAGTAGCTCCAAGTGAAGAACTTGCAGGTGCGGGCTTTGTCCAAGAAGCACTTTCAACAGTGATGGGACCTTTTGGTTATATATTCATAACAGTATGCCTAGCCTTATTCGCTTTTACAACACTTTTGGGAAATCTCTATTACTGTGAGTCATGCCTTGCCTACCTAAAAGGCGAAGCACTTTCTGATAGGTCAATGATAGGCTACAGACTTCTTGCAATCCTAATGATATTTGTAGGAGCAGGTATGGAAATGGAGTTTGTATGGAACCTAGCCGACCTACTTATGGGAATCATGGCCATAATAAATATCTTCTCGATATTTATCCTAGGTAAATACTCCTTAAGGGCACTTGCTGATTACAAAAAACAAAGAAAAGAAAACAAAGACCCAGTATTCTTAGCCGAAAACATTGATTTAGATACTAATTTAGTTGATTTTTGGAAATAGCAAATAAGATCGCTCACAGAAATTGTGGACGATTTTTCTGATTGCTCATAATTATTAGATGTTCACCCATTAACTTATCAAAATTTTAGTATGTGATATAATATTATTGAATTAAGTTGATAAAAGCTATAAATATGGATTAAAGGAGATTTATTTTGAAAGGCAACGAAGAGCTACTATATCAATATATGGAAGGGTCGTCCAAACGTTTTATAATACCGGTTTATCAGAGAAACTACGATTGGACTATTGAACAATGTAAGCAACTTTTTGATGATTTAGTAACCTTATCTAAAGACAATTTAAACAGGCATTTTTTTGGAAGTATTGTTTCATCAATGGCTGAAGGCGGGGGTATGCAGGAGTTTTTAATAATAGATGGTCAACAGAGATTGACTACTGTATCATTATTACTTTTAGCAATGTACAATATCCTTGATCAAAACATACTAGTAACAGAAGACGATACCTTAAAAACAAGGCTTTTTGATGAATATTTAGTTGATAAATATGCTAAAAAAGAAACAAGAATTAAGCTTAAACCTGTTAAAAATGATGCCGAGGCTTTTAATATCTTAATAGATAATCAGGAAGAAGCTGTTATGGGCTCTAATATTACGATAAATTATGAATATTTTTTCAAGAGAATCCAAAAAGAAGAGGTTAGCTTATCAGAATTATTTGACTCCTTTAGAAAGCTTGAAATTATTAATATTTTTTTAGGACCAGATGATAATCCTCAGTTAATATTTGAAAGTCTGAATTCCACAGGTTTAGACTTAAGCGAAGGTGACAAAATTAGAAACTTCATATTGATGGATGTATCTCCAAGAGACCTTCAAGAAGAATACTATGAAAAGTATTGGCACAAGATCGAAGAAGCTACAAATTATGATGTAACATTTTTTGTAAGGGATTATTTGAGTATAAAGTTACAGAGAATACCTGTTATTAAGAAAACTTATCAAGAATTTAAAAGT
>CAMEGY010000157.1 GCA_945916625.1 uncultured Anaerococcus sp. | reverse complement strand
GGGCGGCCTCTATTAATGTAGCTTCTATTGCCAAAAGATATAAAAAAGATATAAAAATAATTTTCCTCCAAGACGAAGAAGGGGAGAAGATTTCTAATAAGGGAGATTTTGACGAAATTTTCACCTACAAGCTCAAGGACTTTTATTTTAGGGAAGATATTTATAAGGAAATAAAAGACCTCGCCCAAAGTCTTGATAAGTCTATTTTAGCAAAAATATAATAGGGGTATAGTATCTTTATGAATATAAATATAGAAAGACTTAGCCAGGCTAAGGTCACGTCTGCTCTTATGATTATAAATATTATAGTCTTTGTTATGATGACTCTTAGCGGTGGTAGCGAAAATATTGAAAATTTGATAAAATTTGGAGCAAATTCCAAGATACTTGTGGCAGAAGGTGAGTGGTGGAGGCTCTTTACGGCTTCATTTATCCACATAGGTTTTTTCCATATATTATTTAATATGTATTTTTTCTATAGTTTGGGTCCAATTTTCGAAAAGATGTTTGGCTCGGTAAACTTTTTGATAATTTACCTAATATCTGGAATTTTTGGCAATCTTCTTTCCTTTGCCTTTGGAAGTCCTTATACGGTTTCTGCTGGAGCTTCAACCAGCCTTTACGGCATGCTTGGCCTTGCAATAGGCCTTATGGCGACCTATAGGGATGATGAGATCATAAGAAGTTTTGGGGCAAGTTTCATCTCAGTTGTGGTGATAAATGTGATTTACTCACTAATAGCACCTGGAGTTGGGGTATACGGCCACCTTGGTGGTTTTGTGGCAGGATTTTTGCTTGCAGGGATTTTCCCAATCTTTGGCAGAGATATTGCCTCGATTAGGAGGATAATTTATGCCATAATTCTCCTAGGTTCAGGGGTAGCCCTCTATAGGATAGGCCTTAGGTCTATGATTGGAGTCTAGATGAAAGTTTTATTAGCCTTAGTTCTTGGCCTTATCCTTTCTTCTTGCGGCTTTGAATCCAAAAGCGAATTTAAGGAAGATATGGGTCAAAATGTAAAAGAAGAAAAAATAGATTTTCCGGAGATAAAATATATATCCAATGTAAAAAAAGAAAATCGAGTAGATTTTGAAGAAGTATATGGCAAAGGCCGCACGGGAAGCAAGGTTTACCTAGAGGAGGCCCTAGGATTTCTTAAAAAATTTAACTTTGCTGGTAAGGATGTAGGAATAGAAGTCTTAGAATCTTCTTACAATCCTGATTATTATTCGGCAGTCCTTACCTACAAAGAAAATGACAACTTAGTCGAAAAGGAATACGGTCCGATTGCTACAAATGACAATATCTATAGTCAGGTAAATTTTGATTTAATCAATGCACAATCAGGCTCATCCCTTATAGTAAGCCAGGTTGTGATAGATGGCAACACTACAAAAAGTGCCTACTATATATACAACAAATATATGTCCCTTATAGATTCTTTCTATTTTGAAAACTCTACCGACAATGTAAATGTAGATGTCTACAGGATGAACAGCCTTGTAGATGCAGAAGATGATATAAGTCCTGGCGACATTGAAATGGCGATATCTAAGAGAATTGATAAGGAAGAAGAATACCTGGAAGAAATTTTTGCAGTGTATAAAATTGAAAGTGAAAATATAAAGGTAGATATAAATGGTAGAAATGTTTTAGTAAGCCTTATGCCAAAAACTAGCAAAGATAGAATAATGGAAATGAAATTTCTGGGCAGAGATGATAAAGATGCTATACTTAGCCTAGAATAAAATTAGGAGGAAATGATGAAAAGAAACGAAGTAGAAGAAAGACTCAAATGGGATACCTCATCTATTTATGCCGAGGATGAGGGATTTTATAAGGATATTGAAGAAGTTAAAGAGCTTGTAGGAAAACTTAGAGAATTTAAGGGCAAAATCACATCAAATCTTGAGACTTTTAAAGAATATCTCAAACTTGAGGAAGAATTTGCAAGAAAGATGGAAAAAGCCTACGTATATTCATCTTTAAAATCTGATGAAGATACAACAGTAAGCAAATACCAAGAAATGAACCAAGTAGCTCAAAATACTTATGTATTTGCATCAAGTGAGCTATCATTTACAAGTCCAGAAATCTTATCAACAGACAAAAGCGTCATAGATAAATACCTAGAAGATCCTGATTTATCTTACCTAAAACATTATTTTGAAGATAGATTTAGGGCAAAAGACCACGTTCTAGACGAAAAGAGCGAGTCAATCCTTGCAGCCTTTGGGAAATTAAAAAACAACCCACAAAACTCATACATGATCTTCAACAACGCTGACCTAACCTTCCCAAGTGTGGAAAAAGACGGCGAAGAGATTAAAATTACAAATGCAAACTTCGTAACCCTTCAAGAAGACCCAGATAGGGACTTTAGACGTAAGGTTTACGAAACATATTACAAAACCTACAGACAATACTCAAACACCCTAGCATCTACCCTTGATGGTGAATTTACAGCCCACAACGTAGAAGCAAAACTTAGAGGCTACAAATCTGCAAGAGAAATGAGCCTATTTGCAAACAACATTCCAGAAGAAATCTACGATAACCTTCTAGAAGTAGTTCACGATAACACAGACATCCACAGAGACTACACCACACTTAGAAAAGAATACCTTGGCGTAGACGACCTAGGTTTCCACGATATCTATGTTCCGCTAGTAGAAGATTATGACAGAAAAATCGACTTTGACGAAGCAAAAGAGATTGTCCTTGAAGCAATCAAGCCACTAGGCGAAGAATATGTAAAAGTTGCAAAAGAAGGTTTTGAAACAAGATGGTTTGACGTAATGCCAAACGAAGGCAAAAGATCTGGTGCCTACTCATCAGGATCCTACGACACCCAACCATTCATTTTATTAAACCACACAAACTCAATCAACGACCTATTCACAATCATCCACGAACTAGGTCACTCAATGCACTCTTACTACACAAGAAGCACCCAACCATACCACTATGGTTCATATTCAATATTCCTAGCAGAAATTGCATCAACAACCAACGAGCTATTACTTCTTGATTATATGCTAAAAAATAGCCAGTCAGAAGCAGAAACAAAATACCTACTAAACTACTTTGTAAACCAATTCAAATCAACAGTCTTCAGACAAACAATGTTTGCAGACTTTGAGCACAAGGTAAACAAACTAGTAGAAAACGCTGAACCAATCCCAGCTGAAAGACTACACGCAATCTACAAAGATCTAAACGAAGACCTATTTGGCAAAGACATAGAAGTAGACGAATATATATCAGCAGAATGGGC
>CAMEGY010000156.1 GCA_945916625.1 uncultured Anaerococcus sp. | reverse complement strand
ATTATGTGCAATGCTTGGAAATGCAATTTTATGTTTTATCCTATACCAAGCGACAAAGAGAATGAATATTATAAATTAAATTAATAAAAAATCGCTCAAACTAAGGGAGATCCTTAGCTGAGCGATTTATTTTTTTATTATATCGTAATAGACTTAAATAATTCTTTTGTATAAGCGTCTCTGTCTGGACTTGCTATATCTTTTGTTTCAAAAAGATCAACAAGCTTTCCATTGTATAGAACTCCTATCCTATCACAGAGGTAGGCTATTACGTTTAGGTCGTGGCTTATGAAAAAGCATGTGAAGTTGTGAGTTTTTTGCAAAGATTTAATCAGATTTAGGATTTGGGCCTGGACTGATACATCAAGGGCCGATACTCCTTCGTCTATTATTAGAAACTCAGGATCTATTACAAGGGCTGATGCTATCGCAATTCTCTGCTTTTGTCCACCTGATAAGTTGGATGGGAAATAATTTAGGACATCTTCTTCCATCTCGATTTCTTCAAGGATATTCTTTATCTTCCTATCCTTTTCTTCTTCTGTATAGCCTCCGTGAATATTTAATACTTCCCTGATTGAAAATCCTATAGTTTTTTTGGGATTTAGGGCCTGGTAAGGGTTTTGAAATACTACCTGGAGTTTTTTCCTGTAGGCTAAGAGCTCTTCCTTGCTTAGACTGGTTATATCCTTATCTTCAAAATAAATTTTGCCAGACGTTTCTTTTACAAGCCTGAGGATAATATTTGAAAGGGTAGTTTTTCCCGAACCGCTTTCTCCAACTAGACCAAATATCTCTCCCCTTTTTACATCAAACGATACAGCATCAAGGGCGAGTTTGTCCTTTTTTCTAAAGAGGATAGCCGAATCTTTATAAACTTTGCTTATATTTTCTATTCTTAAAATCCTATCCATCTTTTTCTCCATATAAATGACAATTTACTAAATGGCCATCTTTTTCATAGGTTTCTGGGTAAGTTTTGTAGCATTTTTCCATTACAAAATCACACCTATCTGCAAATGGACAGCCTTCGTTCGACCTGTTCTTAAGGTCTGGAACATGGCCTTTGATATTATATAGGCTTTCCCCTCTTTTTTTGTAGTTTGGAACTGCCTTCAAAAGGGCCTTAGTGTATGGATGCATCGAGTTTTTTATAACCTGATCTGTTGGTCCTATTTCTACAAGCCTTCCAGCGTACATTATCATGACCTTTTTACAAATCCTTTCGACAAGATTTAGGTCGTGGCTGATAAATAAAATTGCACCATTATAAATATGGCTTATGTCCTTAAATAGTTCAATTATTTGGGCCTGTACTTTGGCATCTAGGGCTGTGGTTGGTTCATCTGCTATGAGGACATTTGGGTTTGCTATTAGGGAGATACAAATTACTATCCTTTGCTGCATACCGCCTGATAGCTCGTGGGGATACTTTTCGTAAAGAGATTCAACATCGTAGAGGCCCACATTTTCCATTGTCTTGTAGACTATGTCCCTACGTTTTTCCTTATCAAAATCGTAGTGGATTTTTAAAACTTCTTCGATTTGATCTCCAACCTTCATCAAAGGATTTAGGGCAGAACCTGGTTCTTGAAAAACTGTGGCAATATTTCTTGACCTATATTTTTTCCATTCTTTATCTGAGAGACCCAAGACTTCTATACCTCTAAGCTTGCAGGATCCTGATTTTACCATGGCATCCTTAGATTGGATTCCTAAGATTGTTTGAGTTGCCACAGTCTTTCCACACCCAGATTCTCCAACAAGGCCTACAAAGTCTTTTTCAAAAAGGTCGAAGGATATGTTATTAACAGCGTTTTTATCGCCATTTTGTGTTTTAAAGGCTACTGTTAGGTCCTTTACTTCTAGGATTTTTTTCATCTTCCCACCTTCTCTCTTAGTCTTTCTGACCTAAATTTCTCACCATAAAGGGTAAAGCCTAATACTACTAGGCTTAGGCAAATACCTGTAAATATGAAATAGTGTGGTGCCTGGTTGAAATAGGCCTGGCTTTCTTTAAGCATCCTACCCCAAGATGGGTTTGGCGGCCTAACTCCAAGTCCTAGATAGGAAAGTCCTGCCTCAGACAAAATCGCCTGGGAAACTGAAAGGACAATTGCTACCATAAGTTGGTTTTTGATATTTGGTAGGATATGATTTATAGCTATATACAGAGGTTTTGCCCCCTTAACCACAGCTGATTTTACATACTGGGCATTTTTTACCTGCAAAAAACCACTCCTTACAACCCTTGCAAAATACGGCACTGACATGATTCCAATTGCTAGGATGGTATTCATAATTCCAGCTCCAAATACTGTCACAAGCATCATGGCAAATAATATTCCTGGAAAGGCCATCAAGGAATCGATAAATCTCATAAGGATTTCGTCAACCCTGCCGCCAAAGTATCCAGCGCTAGCCCCTATTATAGAGCCAAGAATTAGGGCCAAACTTACAGTACCAAATGACAGGATAAGGGCGTATTTAGATCCTTCCATCAGCCTTGATAGGATATCCCTACCCATATTGTCTGTCCCAAAAGGATGGGCAAGGCTAGGTTTCATGAATTTCATGCTTGTATCTACTAGATTTGGATCATAAGGTGTCCAAAAAATTGAAATAATAAGGACTATAAAATAAAGGCCAATAATTGCCTTACCTATCCTAATTGAGTTTTTATTTTCCTTAATCATTTTCCACCTCTAATCCTCGGGTCTACAAGTCCATAAAGTATGTCAATTATTAGATTTATAAAAATAACTAAAAATGCAACAGCAAGAACTACTGACTGAATAAGCGGAAAATCCCTTGAGCTTATGGAGGCTACTATTAGAGATCCAATCCCTGGTAAAGAAAATACATTTTCCACTATAAGCGAACCACCTACAGCAGAAGTTAAACACATTCCTATCACAGTAATCACAGGCACTAGAGCGTTTCTTAGGACATGTTTATATAGGATTTCCTTAAGCTCCATGCCCTTCATTCTGGCTGTCCTTACATAGTCCTTGTTAATTTCGTCTAAAAGTGCTGCCTGCATGTACCTTATAATTGTTGCTATATTTAGTATGGCAATGGCAAGGGAAGGCAGGAAGAAATTCTTAAGTTTATCCAAAAAGCTTCCGCCCATAATATTAAAAGATAGAGTAGAGAAAAGCCCCAATCTTACTGCGAAAACATAAATTAACAGAAACGCTAGCCAAAAAGATGGGATTGAAATCCCAAGTTGAGTTATGGCTGTAATTATCGAAGCATACCACTTATCTGATTTCAAAGTGATTTGTATTGATA